>JBBTKS010000180.1:0-6952 GCA_038058885.1 Pseudomonadota bacterium | reverse complement strand
TGCTTCACCGGGTTGATGTGCACATAGTCCATATGCGCCCGATAATCCTCTTCACTATGAATCAGGTGTTCCCAGAACCGGCGCTGCCAGATACCCCGTTCCCCGCGCCGCCGGCGCACCGCGGAAAGCCATTCCGTCCGCGGGAGGGATTTCGAAAAACCGGCCTTGATCAGGCGCAGCCGCAAGGTGAAATCGGTGTCACCCTCCGGCAGCAGATGATCCGGCAATACCACCCAGCCATGGATGTCGAACGGATGGGCGCGGCGTACCCTACGGACTGCTTCACGCAGTTCCTCGATATGCCGGGTCAGGAGATCGTTATTGCGACGCCGCAGCAAAGTGAGCGTGAAAAAGTAGATTCCGCCCGGATGCCGGGCGCGTCGGTAATCGGGCATGGGACGATGATTTCATCCCGGTGCATACGGCGCAATACGCTGCGCTATTGCGCCCTACGGGGCTACGTGGCTAATCGTGCGCGGAGCGCACGCAACATTATTTACTCAGTGATAAACCGACCGATCCATGTGATCGTGGTCGTGCTCGATATGGAATACTTCGACGCCCGGCACGCGCTTGTAACCGAGGACGAGGGCGAGTTTGTGGATCAGGGTCTTCCAGTTGAGGGATTCGACGCGGCGGCGCAGGACGTCGTTGAGTTCCAGCGTCAGCTTCTCGTGCTCCCGTTCGAGTCCGGGCAGCTTGTGAAAATAGTACCAGGAGAGATAACCGTAGGCCGCGGGCAGGAGTTTGATAAACCACATCGGCTCCGGCATCGCCAGCCAGACAATGCCGCTGCTCACGCCGGCGAACACGAAGAAAAGTCCGTAGCGGATGAACTTGACGCGGTTGGCGCGGTTGTCGGCCATGGCCTCGCGCAGCCGCCGCTCGGCGTCGCGCGACATGATCGAGTGCGTGTAATGGATGTTGCGGAACATGCTCAGTATCCGCAGCATGCGTTCCCTGTGGCGCTGCTTGTCGATGAAGGAATCGACCGCCGCCTGCAGGCTCTCGCGGAACTGGCGGTAATCGGGCGTGAGCGGCGGTTCCTTGTATTTGTCGACGGTGTGGTTGATGAGGTAACGCAGCTCGAGCAGGTGCGAGACCATCATCGGGAAACGCAGGTTGGTGAATTTGACGTAGAACGCGTGGAAATTGTCCGGCGTCAGGTTCAGCGCGGAGAAATCTTGCGCGGTTTCCCACGAACGGATCCGGCTTTTACGCCGCTTGTCCATCGACTTGGATACTGTGCGAGGCGATGCCATGTTTTTTTTGACGACCCCGAGAAATCTCTAATCAGCCCGAATAGGCCCAAGAATAGCGAAAACGGCTGTAATTTTCCATGACCCGCCCCCGGGTTAACGGCTGGTTGGAGGAGGAATCAGCTGTTGCCGAGCATGTTCCGCAGGTTGGAGAGATAGACATCGGCGCGACCGAGCATGGCCTGGGGGTCTGGTTCCCGGTCCGGCTCTTCCCAGCGCAGGTCGTCGGGCGGCAGTTCCTTGAGAAAGCGGCTGGGTTCGCAGGCAATCACCTCGCCGCCGCGCTTGCGCCGCTCGACGAACGAGAAGGTGAGTGTCTGGCGGGCGCGGGTGATGCCGACATAGGCCAGGCGGCGCTCTTCCTCCACGCCCGTGTCCGACCGGCTCTGGTGGTGCGGGAGCAGGCCTTCCTCCATGCCGACGATGAAGACATGCGGAAATTCGAGTCCCTTGACCGCGTGCAGCGTCATGAGCGCGACCAGATCGCCGGGATTTTCCTCATTGCCCCGGTCCAGTATGCCCGCCAGCGTCAGGCGCGCGACCAGTCCGTTCAGCGACTTGTCCTCTTCGTCCTGCCGCGCGAGACGCTGGAT
Organism: Pseudomonadota bacterium; assembly: GCA_038058885.1. Taxonomy (GTDB): domain Bacteria; phylum Pseudomonadota; class Gammaproteobacteria; order Acidiferrobacterales; family Sulfurifustaceae; genus Sulfuricaulis. Next base: position 5,100 of record JBBTKS010000180.1, on the reverse strand, counting down.
CCACGCCACGAGCTCGAGCACGTTTTCCATGCGTCGCTGCGCGATCTTCAGATCGTTGCAGGTGTCCTTGAGCCATTCCTCGTAATGCAGGTCGGTGAGTATGTCGCACACCAGCTTGGCCGGATCTTCCTCGGCCGCCTTGCCGATCATGTCGGTCAGCCAGTGCGTGAAGACGCGCAGTATCGCCACCTGCCGCGCGCTGAGGCGCCGCTCGATGCCGGCGTCCAGTGACGCCTGCAGCAGGCTTGTGCCCAGTTCACCGGCGTGCGCCGAGAGTTGTTCAAGCGTGGCCGCGCCGATCTCGCGCCGCGGCGTGTTGATCACGCGCAGGAAGGCGTTGTCGTCACCCGGGTTGCACAGCAACCGCAAATAGGTCATGACGTCCTTGATTTCGGTCTTGTCGAAAAACGACGAGCCGCCGCTGAGGAAATAGGGAATGCGCCGCTCGCGCAGCACGCGTTCGAGCACGCGCGACTGGTTGTTCTCCCGGAACAGGATGGCGTAATCCCGGAAGTCGGTGTTGTGCTTGAACTTGTGATGCAGCAGTTCGGAGACGACGCGTTCGGCCTCGTGCTCGTCACCGCGCGCCTTGAGCACGCGCAGCGATTCGCCATAATCGCGCTCGCACCACAATGCCTTTTCGAAGATATGCGGGTTGTTGGCGATCAGCGCATTGGCGGCCTTGAGGATGCGTCCGCTCGAGCGGTAATTCTGCTCCAGCTTGATCACTTTCAGCGACGGATAATCCTGTTGCAGGTGCTTCAGGTTCTCGGGATGAGCGCCGCGCCAGGCGTAGATGGATTGATCGTCGTCGCCCACCACCGTCAGCGCTCCGCGGCTGCCGGCGAGCAGTTTCACCAGTTCGTACTGGCAGAGATTCGTGTCCTGGTATTCGTCCACCAGCAGGTAGCGCACGCGCCGGCGCCATTCTTCCAGCACCTCGGGGTGGTTCTGGAACAACCGCACCGGTTTGAGGATCAGGTCATCGAGATCCATGGCGTTGTACGCCTGGAGGTGACGCTCGTATTCGCCGTAGACCCGCGCCGCGATGTCCTGAATGCTTTCTCCGCCGGCCGACAGCGGTGCCTCCGCCGGCGATACCAGGTTGTTTTTCCAGAGCGATATCTGATGCCGCACGACATCGGCCGGATTGTTCTTGCCGGAGTACTGGCCGCGCAGCAGCTTGGCAAGCAGCGACTGGCTGTCCTCGCTGTCGTACAGGGAGAAGCCCGGGCGGTAGCCGATGGTCTCCAGATGGTCGCGCAGGATCCTGAGACCGAGGGCGTGAAAGGTCGAGATCAGGAGTTCCTTGCCGTGGGCGCCGTTCAGCAGGTCGCCGACGCGCGCTTTCATCTCGCGCGCGGCCTTGTTGGTGAAGGTGACGGCGACGATATTGCGCGGGGCGATGCCGTAATCGCGGATGAGCCAGACGATTTTGCGCGTGATGACGGAGGTTTTGCCGCTGCCCGCGCCTGCCAGCACCAGCAGGGGGCCATTGATGTACTGTACCGCCGCTTTTTGTTGCGGGTTCAGTTCAGGCAATTCCGTTGAATCGTGGTTGGAAGTGTCATAACTGGACGGGCATTCTAACCTCTTTCCGTCATGCATGGAAAGATAAAATTAGAAAAAAATATCTTCGGCGACGATCTTCAGAGGCGCAAACGACTGAGAAAATTTTGCATCTGTGCTCGCGCCGTGGCGGGTTCGGCGAGCAGTCGGCCGATGAGATCGAAGAGGGGATAGCCGCGTGCGTCGAACAGTCCGTGAGCGTGGACCATCTCCAGCGTATGCACGCCCTCGCCCGCGAGCGCCTCCTGCCCCCGGGCCAGCCGCCGGCCCACTTCGTAATGGTGCGAGCCGGCGCTGGTCGCGGTGGTGATCAGGTCGCCCAGGCCGGCGAGCCGCCAGGGGGTCTCCGGCAGACCTCCCAGGCCGGCAACGATGCGTTCCAGTTCGTCCACGGCCGCCACGGCGAGGTAGCCCCGCGTGTTGTCGCCCAGCGCCATCTCGTCGGCCACGCCAAACAGGATGGCATAGACGTTTTTGAGCACGGCGCACCAGGAAATGCCCGCGATATCGGTGCTGTGCTCGAGATAAAGCGAGGTCCCGGCAAACAATTCACGCACGCGCCCATAGGTATCGGCGTGTTTCGTTCCGGCCTGCGCGAAAGCCGGACGTCCATCACGGATCTCCTCCGAGATCATCGGTCCGTACAGCACGCCGAAGGCGGCAGCCGCCCCCAGCGCCCCCTCCAGTGCCAGCGCGGCGGTCCGGCCGTGTTCGTCGAGGCCCTTGGCGACGCTGAGACACACGCCGTCACGGCGCAGATGCGGTCGTAGCCGGCTGGCCAGCTCAAAATGGGGACTGGCCGGCAGGCAGAAGAGAATGAAATCCTGCTCTGCGGCGACGGAATCGAGCGCCACGGGTGGTGTGCCCGGTTTCGGGTGTCGTTCCCAAAGGGTAAGCCGGTGACGCCGGCTCAGCAGGTATTCCATCGCCCGGCCCATTTCGCCGTGGCCGAGGATGAGTGCGCGGAATGAATTATTATTGGCTTTCACCGCAAAGGCGCAAAGGACGCAAAGAAGATGGATTTGTTTATGTTACTAGAACCTATCTCAAAATGAATGTAGGGTGGGCACCGCCCACCAACACGGCTTTGCTGGCTGTCCGACGGTGGGCGGTGCCCACCCTACGAACTTGATATCTTCCCATGAATCTTTGCGCTCTTTGCGTCTTTGCGGTGAGATAAGCTTTTATATACTTGCTATAGCACCCCCTACTACCTTGCAGAAAGCTAAGCGTATCCTCTTTGTCCCCGGGAAGAACCCCAAGCCGCCGGTGGAGGAACACCGGCAGCAACTCCGGCGTTGCCTGCGGCGGGGCGTCGAGCGCGCCGATCCCGCCGTGGCGCAGGAGATCGAGGCGGACAGCCAGGCCTTCCGGCTGATCGCATGGAACCCGCTTTATTACCGGAGCTACAAGCCGCTGGACGAGGACTTGCCGTGGATCGACGCGCTGCTGAAACAGGACGGCCCCACGCGCGCGGACGTGAAAGAGGCGCTGTCGTTCCGGCGCCGGACCGCCTGGCTGCTCTACACACTAGCCGATGTTTTCAATTTTTTAATTCCGCTGCTGCCGGACCCGGTGGTCAAGAACACGATCCAGGAAACCGCGCGTTATTTCAGCCACGAGGACAATATCGGGCAACAGGTGCGGGAACTGCTCAAGGCGCCGCTGCGGGAGATGTTTGCCAGGGGCGAGCGTGTCCTGATGATCGGCCACAGCATGGGTTCCGTGATAGCCTACGAATCTTTGTGGGAACTGACGCATATCGAGAAAAACCCGGGCCGCGTGGACCTGTTTCTGACCATTGGCAGTCCGCTCGGGATGCGTTTCACGCAACAGCGTCTGCTGGGTGTGCATGAAAAAGGGGCGAGGCGTTACCCGCACAATATCCGTCACTGGATCAACATGGCGTCCCAGGGCGACCTCACGGCGCTGGACCCGACCCTGCGCGACGATTTCAAGGCGATGCTCGAGCTGGGTGTCGTCGAATTCATTACCGATCGCAACGGCGGAATTTTCAATTACTTTCGCGATGACCAGGGGCTGAATGTGCATCGTTCCTACGGATACCTCGTCAATCCCCGGGTGGGCGAGGTGATCGCCAAGTGGTGGAAGGAGAAAGCTTGAGATGAGGCGCCCGCCCGCGTGGAAGTTTTTTGCATTGTTTCTGCCGGGTCTGTGCTGGCTGGCATCGTCGGCTGCCGCCGACAAACTGCCCGAACCGATTGCGGCCGCGCTCAGGCATCAGGGCATGTCCGCGCGCGGACTGAGCTTGTATATGCATGAAATCGGTCAGCCGGAGCCGCTGCTCGCCATTGAGGCTGATACCCCACGCTATCCGGCCTCGACCATCAAGGTGCTGACCACGCTCGTGGCGCTGGAAGAACTGAGCCCGGCGTGGCATTGGAAGACCGAGGCCTATGTTACCGCGCCGGTCCGCGACGGGCGGCTCGACGGCGATCTTTATATTAAAGGTTATGGCGATCCGTATCTGGTCATCGAACATTTCTGGCGGTTTCTGCGCACGCTGCGCGCCGAAGGCGTCGAGACCATTAAAGGTGATCTCGTCCTCGATCAGGACTATTTCGCGCGCGAACCGGGCGATGCCGGCGAATTCGACAATCAGCCGCTGCGCGCCTACAACGTCCTGCCGAATGCGCTGCTGGTGAATTTTCAGGCGGTGAATTTCCGTTTCATGCCGCAGCCGCAGGCCGACCGCATGCGGATTGTCGTCGATCCGCTCCCGGCCAATGTCGAGGTGGAGAACCGGGTCACGCTCGCGCGCGGTCCCTGCCGCGGCTGGGCGCATAACCTGGGCATGAAAGTTCAGCACCGGAAAGGACAGACCCGCGTCATCTTCAGCGGCAGCTATGACGCCGATTGCGGGGATAACGAGCTGTTCCGCGTCGTCTCCGAACCCGCGCCTTATATACTGGGCATGTTCCGCGCGCTGTGGACGGAACTCGGCGGGCGTTTCGAGGGCGAGGTGCGTGAAGCGACGGTCCCGGCCGGGGCGCGGCTGCTGGCCACGGTGAACTCGCCGCCGCTGGCCGATATCGTTCGCTCCATTAATAAGTACAGCAACAACGTCATGGCCCGCCAGTTGCTGCTCACGCTGGGCGCTTCGCTGCGCGGCGCGCCGGGCACGACGGACAAGGGCATCCAGCTGGTGCACGAGTGGCTCAAGCAGCGCCGCCTCGATTTCCCGGAGCTGGTTCTGGAAAACGGGGCCGGACTGTCGCGCGACGAGGCGATCTCCGCGCGCCATCTGGGCGAAGTGCTGCTCGCCGCCTGGCGCAGTCCCTTCATGCCCGAGTTCGTTTCCTCGCTTCCGATTTCGGCCATGGACGGAACCTTGCGTAAACGGTTTAATGAAGACGGTCTCGAAGGGCGGATGCATCTCAAGACCGGAAGCCTGCGCGACGTGCGCAGCGTGGCGGGTTACGTGCAGGACCGGGCCGGCCGGCGCGTGGTCGTGGTATGCCTGCACAACAGTTCGCGGGCCGATACCGCCGCCGGGGAGGCGGTGCAGGA
>JBBTKS010000179.1:0-6361 GCA_038058885.1 Pseudomonadota bacterium | reverse complement strand
TTGAACGACCCAGCGGCCGTTTTTGTTGACGAGTTCCTGATCGCAACCGAAGTCAGACGCGGGCGACTGGTCTCCCGCCAGACGCATCACCACGCGCCGGCCTTCGGCGCGCAGCCGCGTCACCTCCGCCTGCAAGGTCGCGTCACCACTATCCGGCGCGAGAATCCCGGTCAGCGCAGCGGTTGGCGTGGCCGTGAGCCGCAGCCACTGCCGCAAGTCCGCGCCGAACCCGGTGGCGGCGCGTTCGCGTCCGAACGTGCGGCCGATGCCGTCATATCGTCCGCCGCGGGCAATCGCGCGCCCATGTCCCGGCACAAACGCCGAAAACACCACGCCGGTGTAGTAGTGATAACCGGAGAGTTCCGCGAGATCGAAATAGAACGACGGCGCGCCCGGCCGCTGCATCGCCAGGTTTACCGCCGCCTCCAGCTCATCCAGCGCGCGAATAACCTGCTCCGGCGCTCCGCGCAGCTGTTCGCGGGCGCGCGCCAGCACCTCCTGCCCGCCGCTAAGATCCAGCAAACCGGCGATCATGCGCTTCGGTGCGGCGGATGCGTCGCTGCCGGCGAGCAATGCGTCGACTTCGTCGCGCGCCTTGCGCTGCAGCGCATCGAATAAATCCTTTTCCCGCTCCGCGCCCAGGTTCGCTTGCGCCGCCAGGCCGCGAAACACGCCGACGTGACCCAAATCGATATGCGCCTCGCGAATGTCCGCGAGCCGCAACGCCGCGATCATCAGGCTCAGGATTTCAGCGTCGGCCTGCGAGCCGGCGTAGCCGAACAGCTCCGCGCCGAACTGCAAGGGTTCGCGCGATCCGCCGAACTCGTCGGGACGGGTGCGCAGCACCGAACCGGCATAGCACAGGCGGACGGGGGCACTGCGCTTGAGATAGTGCGCGTCGATACGCGCCGCCTGCGGCGTCATGTCCGGGCGCATGCCCATGAGACGCCCGGTCAGCAGATCCGTGACCTTGAACGTCTGGAGATCGAACTCGCTGCCGGCACCGACCAGCAGCGATTCCAGGTACTCGATGAGCGGCGGCATCACCAGCTCATAGCCCCAGCCTTCGAACAGATCGAGCAGGCCGCGGCGCAAAGCCTCCGCGCGCCGGGCATCGGCAGGCAGTATCTCTTCAACGCCTTCAGGCAGCAGCCAGCGGTCTTTGGTGGACATGTGAGCGATAATGAACAGGAAATGCTTATGTTATTAGCGATTGACGATGTACAGCAACACCACGCCGAGCAACATGCTGGAGAGCCCCGCGAACCGCAGTTGCGAGTCGCTCAGCCGATGAATCACGATAAGCGTCTTGCGCAGCCCGTCCGGGCTGAGAAAAGGAAAAACACCTTCCACGATCAGCAACAATGCCAGTGCGATCCATAGCTCATGCCACATAGCCAGCTCCGGCCGAGGATGCTTACCGGCTGGGTTTCTTCATGTATTTGAAGAAGTCCGAGCTCGGATCCACGATCATGATGTCTTCTTTCTTCCTGAAGCTTTCTTTGTAGGCAGTGAGACTTCGGTACAGCGAATAGAATTCCGGTGCGCGGCCGTAAGCCGCGCCGTAAATCTCAGTCGCCTTGGCGTCGCCCTCGCCGCGGGTGCGCTCGGCCTTGCCGTAAGCCTGGGCCAGCAGCACCTCGCGCTGGCGCTCGGAATCGGCGCGAATCTTTTCCGCGGCTTCCGCGCCCTGCGCGCGCAATTCATTCGCGATGCGCGAGCGCTCCGCCTTCATGCGCTGATAAACCGACTGACTGACCTCATCCGGCAAATCCACGCGCTGGATACGCACGTCATTAACCTCGATACCGAATTTGCGTGCTTCCTTGTCGGTATAGGCCGTGAGGATCTCCATGATCTTGTGGCGATCCGTGGAAATGACGTCGTGAACCGTGCGCTTGCCGAATTCATCGCGCAGGCTGCTGTTGACGACCTGCTCGAGCCTTCGACGCGCGTCGACTTCCTGCCCGCCCACCGTGAGATAATACTTGAGCGCGTCCTGAACGCGCCATTTGGCGAAGGAATCCACCACCACGTATTTCTTCTCCTTGGTGAGAAAAGGCTGTGGCTCCGCATCCAGCGTCAAAAGGCGCGAATCAAAGAAGCGCGCTTCATCGAGAAATGGGGTTTTGACATGCAGGCCCGGGGCTTCGTCATAGCGCAGCACCTGACCGAAACGGACGATAATGACTTTCTCGCGTTCGTCCACCATGTAAAAGGTGGAACGCACGGTGATCGCCAGCAGCAGCACGATGCCCAGGACGGCAAACAGCTTCGACTGGTTCATGGCGCGCGCCTCCTCAGGTCGGTACGGGTGCGGCTCGAGGCCCCGCTTTTCACCTCCGGACTGGGCGTCATGCCCGATTCCGCGGGTGGCGCAGCGGACGGCGCGTGCGCCGACTCGCCCATCGGCACCAGCTTGTCGAGCGGGAGATATATCAGACTGTTGCCGGCTTTCTGATCGATGAATATCTTGGTCGTGCTGGACAACACCTGTTCCATCATCTCGATGTACAAACGTTCGCGCGTCACCGCCGGCGCTTTCACATATTCATTGGCAATCTGAGTAAACCGGCGCGCATCGCCTTCGGCCCGCGCGATCACGCTCGCCTTGTAGCCTTCGGATTCCTGCAGATAGCGGGCGGCGGCGCCGCGGGCACGCGGAATCACGTCATTCGCATAGGCTTCCGCCTCATTCTTCAGACGCTGCTCGTCTTCACGTGCCTTGACGGCGTCGTCAAACGCCGGTTTCACTTCCTCGGGCGGTTGTGCTTTTTGTGTTTCGATGGTCACGATGTGTACGCCCGTGGTGTACTTGTCGAGGATAGCCTGCAAAAGTTCACGCGAGCTGCGCGCCACCTGATCCCGTCCTTCGGTCAACGCAAAATCGAGCGTGCTCTTGCCCACCACCTCGCGCACCGCGGATTCCGTGGCCTGCACGATGGTGGTTTCGGGATCGCGGACGTTGAACAGGTAATCGGCCGCGTCCTTGATCTTGTACTGCACCGCGAACTCGATATCGATGATGTTTTCATCCTGGGTCAGCATCAGCGCCTCTTTGGGCACCTTGCTCTTGCCACCGCCGCTGCGGTTGCTGCGGTAACCGATTTCGATCGTGGAGACTTTTTCGACATTGACCTTCTCCACCTTCTCGATGGGGAACGGCAGGTGCCAGCGCAGGCCGGCGTCGGTGATCTCCGCCTTCTTGCCGAAATGCAGGACCACGCCACGCTCACCCTGATTGACGATGTAGAAACCGGTGACAAGCCAGATGAACAGCGCGACCGCGACGATCAGGCCCAGCCCGATACCGCTGGCACGCATCCCACCACTGCCACTGCCGCCACCGGCGCCACTTCCGCCGCCGAACAGGTCGGCGAGCTTCTGCTGGATGTTCTTTACAATACGGTCGAGGTCCGGCCCGCCGGCGCCCGGTTTGCGGCGCTGGCCCCAAGGATCTTTATCCCCGGACTTGCCGGGTTCATTCCAAGCCACTTTGATTGCTCCTTCGAAATACCAGAAATCACGGCAAAGAGCCGCATTTTAGGGTCAGGACCCGGTGGGAGCAAGGACAGATTCCGTTTCAGCGAGCAGATAGGCTTCACGAAAATCACCGCTCTGTCGCAGCCAGGCGAACTGGGCGGGCTCGAGCGATAACGCCAGCTGCCAGCCTCCGGATTCCAGCGCGATCTCGTCGACGACATCGAATCGCTCATGCAGCAGGGCCCGCAGGCGACCGGCTTCCGGTGGCAGTTGCAAGCGGTAACGCTGACGATGCCGGCGGAAGTGTTCCGCCAATACCTCGCGCAACAGATCCATGCCCGCGCCGGTCCGGGCGGAGACCCATACACGCGAAATGTGTCCATAGGCATCGCGCTCGAATCGCGGCGCTTCGCCCGTCAGATCGATCTTGTTGAATACCGCGATCTGGGGGATGGAAAGCGCATCGATTTCGGCAAGCACCTTGCTCACCTGCTGCATCTGATCGAGGCGTTCGGGATTGGCCGAGTCCACCACGTGCAGCAGCAAGTCCGCCTCGGCCACTTCTTCCAGGGTGGATTTGAACGCCTCGACCAGGTCGTGCGGCAAGTGGCGGATAAATCCCACCGTATCCGCCAGAATAATCGCCGACTTGCCGGGCAGATCGAGCCGGCGCATCGTCGGGTCGAGGGTCGCGAACAACTGATCGGCGGCATAAACCGAAGACGCGGTCAGCTGGTTGAACAGCGAGGATTTACCGGCATTGGTATAGCCGACAAACGATACCGTCGGGATCGGCACCTTGTGGCGCGATTTACGGCGGCTGCGGCGCTGAACGTTGACCTGCTTCAGGCGATCGTTGAGTTTCTTGATGCGTTCGCGGATCTGGCGCCGGTCCACCTCCAGCTGGGTTTCGCCGGGACCACGCAGGCCGATACCGCCCTTTTGCCTTTCCAGATGGGTCCAACCGCGCACCAGGCGCGTGGACAAATGCTCGAGTTGGGCCAGCTCGACCTGCAGCTTGCCTTCGGCGGACCGGGCGCGTTGGGCAAAAATATCGAGAATCAGGCCGGTGCGGTCCAAGACGCGGCAGCTGGTGATCTTTTCGAGATTGCGTTCCTGGGCGGGAGACAGTTCGTGATTGACCAGCACGAGGTCGGCATGTTCGCGAACCACGGCGTCCCGGACCTCCTCGGCCTTGCCCTTGCCGATGAACGTGGCCGCATCCGGCACTTGCCGGCTACCTGTAATGGCGCCACGGACTTCCGCGCCGGCGGATTCCGCGAGCAGCCGCAGCTCATCGAGTTCTTCCTGCTCGATGCGCCCCGAAAGGCGCAACTGCACGAGCAGCGCGCGCTCGCGCCGGCGCGTGCCTGTGGCGGACTTCAGCGAAGAATTATTCGTTTCCAGGGCCTTTGGTGTCGGCGTCGTCGGCGCCTTCGATGTGAAACTTCACCGGGCGGCTGGGCACCACCGTGGAGATGGCATGCTTGTAGATCATCTGGCTCACGGAATTCTTGAGCAGCACGACGAACTGATCGAATGATTCGATTTGTCCCTGCAGCTTGATGCCGTTGACCAGAAAGATGGATACCGGGACGTGCTCTTTGCGCAAGGTATTGAGAAAAGGGTCTTGTAAGGCTTGCCCTTTTTGCTGACTCATGACAGTTCTCCTGTTCTTATGTCTTGATGCTTTCCGGCTATTCTTTGGTTCGTTGAAAAACCGGGCCTTATCCCCGGCCGGAAGGGATACATATAGTATAACCCCAGACCAGGTTTTATAGACCTGCCGTTTGCCGTAAATACTCCAGACATTCCTTCTCCGGCAGCATATCGGTGCTGTCGAACGCGCGGATTCCCGGGTAACTGCGCAGCCAGGTGATCTGGCGTTTGGCGAACTGGCGCGTGGCGGCGATAGCCTGCTCGGTCATTTCACTATAGTTGACTTCTTTAATCAAGTATTCCCAGATTTGCCGATAACCCACAGCGCGCATGGAAGGCATGGTCAAACTGAGACCGTCCAAACGGGTCAATTGTTCCACTTCATCGACAAAACCCCGCTCCAGCATGGCAAGAAAGCGAGTCGCGATACGCTGGTGCAGCAGAGTTCTGTCCTGCGGCCAGAGTGCGATTTTCATTGCTCGGTAGGGAAATGAGTGGCCGCGTTTTTCCGCGTCCTGCGTGCTGGGCGGTTGTCCTGTGAGCTCATGAATTTCCAGGGCACGCTGGATACGCTGCGCGTCGTTCGGATGAATCCGCATCGCCGAGACAGGGTCAATTTCCTGCAGGCGCCGGTGCAGGGCGGGCCAGCCCAGCGTGGCGGCCTCGTCGCCAAGACGCGCACGAACATCGGGGTCGGCGGATGGCAGGTCGGAAAGCCCGAATTCCAGCGCACGGAAATAAAACATCGTGCCGCCGGCCAGTAGCGGAATTTTTCCCGCCCGCGTAATGGCCTGCATCTCATTCAGGGCGTCCGCGCAAAAATCGGCTGCCGAGTAGGCCTGGCGCGGATCACGGATATCGATCAAGCGATGTGGCGCGCGCGCCAGTTCATCGCGGCTGGGCTTCGCCGTGCCGATATCCATGCCGCGATAGACCTGCGAGGAGTCGACGCTGATGATTTCCACCGGCAGCGCATCGTGCAGCGCCAGCGCGAGCGCGGTCTTCCCCGCGGCCGTGGGGCCCATGAGGAAAATTGCGGGCGGAAGATCAGACATCAGGAATAGACAGGATTAACAAGATTCATCAGGATTTACAGGATTAAGACTTTTGAATAGAACCTATCTCAAAATATAGGTAGGGTGGGCACCGCCCACCGTCGGACAACTGGCGAAGCCGTGTTGGTGGGCGATGCCCACCCTACAAACATATGCCAGAGTAT
>JBBTKS010000178.1:0-8357 GCA_038058885.1 Pseudomonadota bacterium | reverse complement strand
TTAGCGGCATTTGTATCGCGCCCGCAAGCTGAAGCTCAAATCGGCGCCAATCGAAACAAAAGTTATATCACCCAACCCGCGGTGTCAATACATAGGTAATAATTTGATACTGTATGTGAGGACTGGCGCGAACTGAGCCAAGTGGATTTTGACTATATTCTTGGGATTGCTGGCTTTTAGCTATCTGCAATTTAGGTTTGAATGATTTAAGGAATAATTAGACCGTCATAATTACTGCACGACTTGTATCTCCGCAGCGCCATTCAGTACATCTTCAGCCTCTCCAATACTTCTAGTCACAAATAAATCGAAAAGCCTGCTTCCTGTGTACTCAACAGCCTTACCCGATTTTATCTGCTCCCGTAAGCTCAGTATTTTTTCTTTCAATGCTGATATCTCCCGCAAGCTTACTTCTCGGTCGGCCTTATTATTTAACTCGACTCGTTTGATGGATTGCTCTGAGATAGATATCTGATTATTCGCTGGTACGACACAATTTGGGACAAATCGCTCGCGAAAAGGTTGCGGTGCACAAACCCAATGAGTTCGGCGTGTAGCTATTGAACGATAACCTTTGGCCCATATCGTAATTTGTAAATCCGACTCCTTGTTAAGCTCCGCCGGTATTTCTATCTCGCCGTCCTTGTCAGATAATTGAAGAAAGATAGGACCTTTCTCATCCCAGTTCGAAAGGACAGATGACATAAAAGTAAGACTAGTGGTAAGAACAACAGCACCTGATACCCTGCTTTTTAAGTCATTATCAAGAACTCGGATTCTAAATGCGCCTCTATCGGTATACCCAACCTTAATCTTTGAGTCATGTACTTTTGCTTCTTCTGTAAGCTTTGTCAGTTCCTTTAGCAGAGTACCATCGTAGTCAGTAATCACATTCTGTTCTTGATTCGAATGTGGAAAAAACCCGGACGAGGGATCCTGAACGGCACGTAACCATTCTTGACGCCCACTTATAATCCACTTCACAACATTGGCGTATTCAACAGTCGAACCTGGGATTAATCTCTTTAAAGTGATGACTGCGGCCTTAGACGAATCTAGCTGCACTTGTGTGTGATTATCAACGTCATCTCTATTCCTAAGATAATCAAGCGGGGTCGACCTATCTTTTGGCCGCAATGAAAAACGATTGTACTGTTCAGCTGAATATGTGGGGGCCCAGACTGATATGTCGAGACGACCATGTTGTGTGATGTCTGAAGGGACAACTACTGTTCCAGTGTTGTCAGTACGAAAGAGACCCCAAGGTCCACGTTCAATTTTATAGTTAATCCATACAGTTCTGTCAGTGTATGACGATATCATTATAAAACCACCAGGTATTGGTGCTTTCGTTGTATCGTCTAAGATTTGAATCCGGAAGGGCCCTCTATCTCTTTTACCTCTATCTGCGTCACTATAACAACCAGTTAACCCTATAGCGATTGCCAAGAAATACAGAGTTATTACTTGGCAGCGAAGGGATATGGCTATTGGCATGATCAGAACATTACTCGAAAGTTCGAGATAGATAGAGACAGAAATATCTTGCCAGTCACGTTTGAGTTATACCCTTAACTTAGATTAGCCTACAAATAGGCGGACTCAAGCGCGCCCCATTGTTGCAATACAACAAAGCGCATTGCAAGAAAAAATATCTTGCAGAATAGCTTTAGACTTTCAGGTCCCCGTAGCGCGCGCCGAGTACCGCAGCCAGCCCCACCGGGAGTAGTAAAGCGAAACCGTGTTCGAGCCCGAGGCGCGTATTTCGCACCCGGCGAGTTGGTCGAGCGCCCGGTGGGGCGAGGGTGAAGCGGAGTATTCATGGAAATCCGGTGGACTTCCATGCCGCCGAACGGGTGCGCCGTGGATCGGCGCACCCCGGGTACGAAGGAAGTTTTCGCGCGCTCCGGGAGAGCGCTTCTTTGGGTACTTTCTTGTCGCGACAAGAAAGTACCTCGCCTTCGGGTGCGAGAACCCGATTCAAATACGCGGGCGAAGCCCGCTCGACAATATTAAAAGCCGCCCATCAGGCGGCTTTTAATTTCATTCGGCGGGTTACGGCGCTTCGCGCCTAACCCGCCCTACATTAAGAAAAAGAAAAATTACCGCGGGAAGCTCAATACTTCCGCGGTAACGAGATCGTTACCACCACCCTGCCCACCGGTGCTGCGGCTGGTTTTGGCGGAATCGTTGCGATGACGCTCGATGCGGTCGAGGTAGTCGCGGGTCACGTCGCCGGTGATGTACTCGCCGTTGAAGCAGGAACAATCGAAGTGCTGGATCTTGGGATTGCCCTCGCGCGCGGCTTCGATCAGGTCGTCGAGGTCCTGATAGATGAGCTTGTCGGCGCCGATGACGGCCGCAATCTCGTCTTCGGTGCGGCCGTTGCCGATCAGCTCATCGCGCGACGGCATGTCGATGCCGTACACGTTGGGGAAGCGTACCGGCGGCGCGGCCGAGGCGAAGTACACCTTGCGCGCGCCGGCGTCGCGCGCCATCTGGATGATCTGCTTGCTGGTCGTGCCGCGCACAATGGAATCGTCTACCAGCAGCACGTTCTTGCGCCGGAACTCGACGTCGATGGCGTTCAGCTTCTGGCGCACCGACTTCTTGCGCTCGGCCTGGCCGGGCATGATGAAGGTGCGACCGATGTAACGGTTCTTGATGAACCCCTCGCGGTACGGCAGGTCGAGTTCATAGGCCATCTGCAAGGCCGCGGTGCGCGAGGTATCCGGGATCGGGATCACGACGTCGATATCGATGTCCGGCCAGACGCGCTTGATCTTGTTGGCCAGGCGCTCGCCCATGCGCAGCCGCGTCTTGTGCACGTAGATGCCGTCCATCATCGAGTCGGGACGCGCGAAATACACGAATTCGAAGATGCACGGCGCGTGCATCGGCTTCTCGGCGCATTGCTGGCTGTGCACCTGGCTGTTCAGATCCACCATGATGCACTCGCCCGGCGCGACGTCGCGCACGTAAGAGAAGCCCACGACATCGAGCGCGACCGACTCCGAGGCGAACATGTACTCCGTCCCCTGCTCGGTTTCGCGCTTGCCGAACACCAGCGGGCGGATGCCGTACGGGTCGCGGAACGCGAGGATACCGAAGCCCGTCACCAGCATGGTGACGGCGTAAGCGCCGCGGCAGCGCCGGTGCACGGCGGACACGGCGCGGAACAGGTGATCCGGCGCAAGGCGCAGCTTGGCGACCGCCTGCAGCTCGTGCGCGAAAACGTTGAGCAGTATCTCGGAGTCGGAATCGGTGTTGATGTGGCGCAGGTCCTCGCGGTACAGCTCGTCCTTCAGTTGATCGGCATTGGTGAGATTGCCGTTGTGCGCCAGCGCCAGACCATAAGGGGAGTTCACGTAAAACGGCTGGGCTTCGGCCGGGGAATCGCAGCCCGCGGTGGGATAGCGCACGTGGCCGATGCCCATGTTGCCCTTGAGGCCAAGCATGTGGCGCTCCTGGAACACGTCGCGCACCTGGCCGTTGTCCTTGCGCAGATGGATGCGCTTGTCCTCGCAGGTGAGGATTCCCGCGGCATCCTGACCGCGATGCTGCAGAACCAGTAAGCCATCGTAAATGGCCTGATTAACCGGAGCTTGGGAAAGAATGCCGATAATGCCGCACATGCAGGGAAAACCTCCTGTGCTTAAAAACCAATTCTAGCCGTAGCGGACATGCCGGGCAACATCGCGCGGCATGTAACCGGCCACATACACCGCGGCGCGCTCGAAATACGGCGCGAAACTCGCCTCGCGCCACCACGGGCGCTGTGGAAACGACGTCAATCCGGCGACAAGGAAAACCGCGATGACGATCACAGCGCCGCGTGCCGCGCCGATCACGCCGCCAAGCGCGATATTGGCGTTGCGGAAACCGCGTTTGCCGGGCAGGTGTTTGTGGATAAACCACGACGCCACGATGCCGAGCACAAAGACCGCGATAAAAATCAGCGCGAAGGCCAGTAACTGGCGCAGCGCCGGATCGTCCACCATTCCCTTGAAAACCACCGAAAGCCTGCCCGCGAAAAGCCAGGCAAGCAGGCACGACAGCACCCAGGTCAGCACGGTAATGATCTCGCGCACCAGGCCGCGCCACGCGCCGATCGCGGTGAATAGCAGCATGATCGCGAGGATGATCAGATCGAAATTATTCATTGGTTTTCCGAAAAACTCCCTCTCCCTCTCCCTCGATGGGAGAGGGTTGGGGTGAGGGTGATACAACTATGGTCAACATACAACATCATGGCTTTGCACAGCACTTTTCTGTCTCCCCTCACCCTGTTATTCCCGCCGGGGCGCAAAAGAATCATTTGCACCCGTTCGGCGGCGTGAATGTCCACTGGACATTTACGATAACTCCGCCTCACCTCCCGCAAGGGGAGAGGGAACGTTTAATTGGCCTCCGATATCCTGTTAGGTTCACGGATAGGACTGCACCACGCCCTGCACGTGCAATTCCTTGCGGATCTGCGCCTGCGCCTTGACCGCCTGTTCCTTGTTGTTGAACGGTCCGACGCGCAGCCGTTGCGCCTTCTTGCCCGCCAGCGTTACCGATTCCATGTGCACCGTGTGTCCATGGCTCTTGAGTTTGTCACGCAGATGGTTGGCATTGTCGGTGCTGGAGAACGTGCCCACCTGCACCACCCAGGCTTGCGTGATCTTGTCCGCCGCAGCGGGAGCCTTGGCGGGTTTTTCCACCGGCGCGGTTTTGGTTTTCGGCTTGGGAGCGCTTTCGGTAATCGCGGACGTTGTTTCCGTCTTCGTCACTGCTTCGGGGTTTTGCCTGGGTTTGACTTCTTGGTCCGCGACCGGCGTCACGATAACCCTGGTCTCGGTAGCGACACGCGGCGGCATTTCGCGCGCACCCTTGAGTTCCGGTGGCGGCTCGTTTTCATTGAGCAGCATCGGAACGAAAATCACCACCAGCGCGACGAGCACAATCGCACCAACGATGCGGTGTTTGGGATTGAAATCGGGACGGGCTTCGTTTCTGTCCGCCATGGTCATCACGCCTTGCCGAGGCCGGCTAGTATATCACCGACCGTGTGAAAGGAACCAAAGACGACGATACGGTCGGCCTCGGTCGCCTCGCGCTGCGCCGCGGCATAGGCCTGATACACGTCATCGTATCCCCGCGCCGGTGCCGGCACGCCGGCGGCGACGAGCGATTCGATCAGCTGCGCCGCGGTGGCCCCGCGCGGTGTATGCAACGTCGCCGGATACCAGCGATCCACCACGCTGGTCAGGGGACCGATCACCGACACGATGTCCTTGTCCTTGAGCATGCCGATGACGGCCAGCGTCCGCCCTTCGACACGCTGCTGCTTCAGCGTCGCCGCCAGCGAGCGCGCCGCCTGCGCGTTATGCGCCACGTCGAGCACGCTCACCGGCCGTCCGGGCAACACCTGAAACCTTCCCGGGATCACGCCGGAAATGAGCCCCTCGCGCACGTCGGCCTGGTTCACCGGAAACCGGTCGGCGAGCCTCTCGAGCGCCGTGAGCGCGCAGGCCGCGTTGAACAACTGGTAGTCGCCGCGCAGCGAGGGGTACGGCAGACCGGCGCGCAGACGCTCGCCGCAGCGCCAGGCCCATTCGGTGGCGGAGCGCTCCACGAAAAAATCACGGTTGAATTGCAGCAGCTTCGCCCCGATCCGCGCCGCCTCGGCGGCGATGATCGCCGGCGGATTCGGGTCGCCGCAGATTGCCGGCCGGCCGGCCCGGAAAATCCCGGCCTTCTCGTAGCCGATGGCCTCGCGGGTATGTCCCAGCCAGGCGGTGTGGTCGATGTCCACCGCGGTCACGATCGCCACGTCGCTGTTGATGGCGTTCACCGCGTCGAGACGTCCGCCCATGCCGACTTCCAGCACCGCGACGTCGATTTTCGCGGCCTGGAACAGGTCGAAGGCGGCGAGGGTGCCGAATTCGAAATAGGTCAGCGGCACCGTGCCGCGCGCGGCCTCGATACGCTCGAAGGCGGCGCAAAGATCGTCATCGGAAACGTTCCGGCCATCGATACGAATCCGCTCGTTATAGGCAATCAGGTGCGGCGAGGTATAGGCGCCGACCCGGTATCCCGCGCGGCGCAGGATCGTTTCGCACATCACCGTGGTCGAGCCCTTGCCGTTGGTGCCGGTGATGGTGATGGCGGCGAACGCGGGACGGCGCAGACCCATGGTGTCGAGCACGGCGTGCACCCGCTCCAGCCCGAGATCGATCGTGCGCGGGTGCAGCGTCTCGATCCACGCGAGCCAGTCGGAAAGTTTCCGCGTATTCAAATGATCAAAAGGAAAGAATTAGACAGGATTTACAGGATTAACAGGACTTCTTGTCTCTAAAATCCTTAATCCTGAAAATCCTGTTAATCCTGTCCATTTCATTTTTTCAGAAGCTCTAAGTTAACGATTCAGGGGGATTCCGCGATGCCGGATT
This sequence comes from Pseudomonadota bacterium, assembly GCA_038058885.1. GTDB lineage: Bacteria > Pseudomonadota > Gammaproteobacteria > Acidiferrobacterales > Sulfurifustaceae > Sulfuricaulis. The sequence continues at coordinate 1,920 of JBBTKS010000178.1, read as the reverse complement.
CGGTTTCCGGCGACTCGCGCGGTTGGAGGCCGGGGCTGGCCTGGCGCGTGAGCAGCGCCAGCAGGTTGGCGAGCTTGTCGCGCATCTCGCGCCTATCTATTATGAGGTCGATCGCGCCGTGTTCGACCAGGAATTCGGAACGCTGGAAACCCTCGGGCAGCTTTTCACGCACCGTCTGCTCGATCACGCGCGGGCCGGCGAAGCCGATGAGTGCGCGCGGCTCGGCCACGTTAATGTCGCCGAGCATGGCAAAACTCGCCGACACGCCGCCCATGGTCGGGTCCGTCAGCACGGAAATATACGGAATGCCGGCATCGGTCAGGTGCGTGAGCGCGGCGCTGGTCTTGGCCATCTGCATCAGCGACAACAGCGCCTCCTGCATGCGCGCGCCACCGCTCGCGGAGAAACACACCAGCGGAATTTTCTTCTCGAGACAAACATTGACCCCGCGCACGAAGCGCTCGCCGACGACCGCGCCCATCGAGCCGCCCATGAAAGCGAACTCGAAGGCCCCGGCGACCAGCGGCATGCCCTTTAGCGCGCCTTCCATAACCACCAGCGCGTCGCGTTCGCCGGTGGTTTGCTGTGCCTCGAGCAAACGATCGCGGTATTTCTTGGTGTCCTTGAACTTGAGGGGATCCACCGGGAATAGCGTTGCACCGACTTCCGCACGCGGCTCCGGGTCAAGGAAAATGTCGAGTCGCCGGCGCGCGCCGATGCGCATGTGATGCGCGCACTTGGGGCAGACGTCGAGGTTGCTCTCGATCTCGGCGTTGTACAGCACCGTGCCGCAGGCTGGGCATTTTTTCCACAGGCCCTCGGGCACCGAGGCCTTCTTGACGCCCTGGCTCTTGATCTTGGGCGGGACCAGCTTGTCGAACCAGCTCATTGTCTTGCTCCGGTGGCGGATGTCGGCGCCTGGGTGGTCTGGTCCATCGCCTCGCGCAGGCGGGCGATGAAGGCCGGAACCTCGGTCAGGATTTTATCCGGTTTTGCCGCCATTTCCTCCATGCGCTTGACCACGGCGCTGCCGACGATGACCGCATCGGCGAATTCAGCGACCTGCGCCGCCGCCTCGGGGCTGCCGATGCCGAAGCCGACGCCGAGCGGCAGCTTCGTGTGGCCGCGGATTTCCTTGAGTTTGGCCGCCACCTCGCGCACATCCAGGTTCGCGGCGCCGGTCACGCCGCGCAGCGAGACATAATAGATGAATCCGCTCGCGGCTTTGGCGATGAGTTTGATGCGCTCGGCCGGACTCGTGGGCGCCAGCAGGAAAATCGTGTCGAGCCCCTGGCTCTTCATCGCCGGCTGGAACAAGTCCGCCTCTTCCGGCGGCAGATCCACGGTGAGCACACCGTCGACCCCGGCGGCCGCGGCCTCTTTGGCGAAGCGTGCGTAACCCATCACCTCGATGGGGTTGAGATAGCCCATCAGCACTACCGGCGTGGTTTTGTCCTTGTCGCGAAACTCACGCACCATCGCCAGCACATTGGCAAGGCTGATTTTGTGTTTCAACGCCCGTTCGGCGGCGCGCTGGATCACCGGGCCGTCGGCCATGGGGTCGGAGAACGGCACGCCGAGTTCGAGGATATCCGCGCCGTTTTTGACGAGCGCGTGCATCAGCGGCACCGTCACCCAAGGCTCGGGGTCGCCCGCCGCTATATAAGGTATAAGGGCGCGCCGGCCCTGCTGCTGCAACGCCTGCATTTTTTCCGCGATCCGCGACATTAGAATTTGATTCCTTCGAGATCGGCCACGGTATGGATATCCTTGTCGCCGCGGCCGGAGAGATTGATCACGATGATCTTGTCTTTCCCCAGTTGTGGCGCGAGTTTTTTCGCGTAGGCCAGCGCGTGCGACGATTCGAGTGCCGGCAGGATGCCCTCGAGGCGCGCGCACTCCTCGAGCGCGTCGAGTGCT
>JBBTKS010000177.1:0-8616 GCA_038058885.1 Pseudomonadota bacterium | reverse complement strand
CCTTCTCCACGCCGCACGGCGGCGGCGGCCCGGGCGCCGGGCCGGTGGCGGCGAATGCACGCCTGGAGCCGTTCCTGCCGGTGCCGATCGTGGGCAAAGTGCAGAATAAATATCTCTGGGAAACGGAAAAAACCCGTCCGCAGACGATCGGAAGATTGTCCGCCAACATGGGCAACGCCGGTGTGCTGTTGCGCGCCTACGTGTACGCGCGGTTGCTGGGGCGCGAGGGCATGCACCGTGTGGCCGAATTCTCCACGCTCAATGCCAACTACATCATGGCTGAACTGACGAAACGCGGTTTCGACATGGCGTATCCGATGCGGCGCGCCACGCATGAGTTCGTGTTGACCTTCAAGAAGCTCAAGGATGAGACCGGCGTGAGTGCGATGGACGTCGCCAAGCGCTTGCTCGACAAGGGCTTCCACGCGCCGACGACTTATTTCCCGCTGCTCGTGCCGGAGTGCTTCCTGATCGAACCGACCGAGACCGAGGCCAGGGAAGAACTCGATGGTTTCATTGCCGCGATGCAGGAAATCGTGAAGGAAGCGCGTTCCAATCCCGAGGTCGTCAAGGGCGCCCCGCATACCTTGCCCGTGAAGCGCCTCGACGACGTGCGCGCCGCGCGCGAACTCAATCTCACCTGGAAACAGGCCGGCTGACCGATGCTGCCACCGAGAGACTTGCTTGATCTGCGGCGCGTGTGGCGCGCGGCGGGTTATTCGCTCAATGGCCTCAGAACCGCGCTGAAATACGAGTCGGCCTTCCGTCAGGAGATGGCGTTGTTTGTCGTCCTCGCCCCGCTCGGATTATGGCTGGGGCACGATAACGTCGAACGCTCGCTGCTGGTCGGAAGCCTGATGCTGGTGCTGATCGTCGAACTGCTGAATTCGGCGATCGAGACGGCGGTGAACCGCATCGGTAACGAACCGCATGAACTCTCCGGCCGGGCCAAGGACATGGCTTCGGCGGCGGTATTTCTCTCGCTGTTGCTCGTGGCGCTGGTTTGGGTGCTGGTGCTTTTCGACCGCTTTGGCTGAGGCGCTGACGCCGTTTACGCCGCCGCCGTTTTGTCGGCCACCAGCGGTTTTTCCCCCTTGTACTCGATACTCTGGCACTCAAGGAAAATCCGCTTGTCGCAACGCTCGCAGATGGAGCGGTCGAGTCGATTGAAAATGGTCTGAATGGCATCCGCCTTGGTGACGAAGATATGTTCGTCGCCCAGCTGGTCGACAAATCCGCCGCGCTTTAGAATTTTGCAGGCCTCTGCCTTTATCTTGCTCAGGTAGACCCCGCCGCCCAGATGGCGACGCCGCCTGGATTCCTGGACCAGCATCTCGGCGCCGGCGATGTCGACGAAGTTGATGCCGTTGCCGATGATCAACAGGTGTTTCTGGCCCGGGTCCTCCTCCAGGAAGCGCTGAAACTCGCCCTGAACGTGATCCACCGCGCCGAAGAACAGCGAGCCGTCCACGCGCACGATCTTGAGCTGCGGGCACTCGGGCAGCTTCGGATCGGTGACCAGGTGCCGTCCCGGGGAGTGCGGGTCGGGCGTGCGCGTGACGATGCCGGGGCGCGAGGTGCGCATCAGGTAAATCACCAGCGACAGCATCACGCCGACGTAGATCGCAAATTCCAGTTCCACGAACAACGTGGCGAAAAAGGTGGTCAATAACACCGCCGTTTCGCGCTTGCTGGTGCGCAGGATATTGGCGATGTGATGAAAGTCGATGAGCCGGTATGCCACGATCAGCAGAATTCCGGCCATCGCCGCAATCGGCAAATGCGCCGCGAGCGGCGCGACGATGAGCAGGATCAGCGCCAGCGCCATGGCGGCAAAAATCGCGGCCATGGGTGTGACCGCGCCGGCGGTGTAGTTGATGCCGCTGCGGGTGAACGAGCCGGATGAGGCGTAGCTCGAAAAAAAGCTGCCAACGACATTGGCCAGGCCCTGGCCGATGAACTCCTGGTTGCCGTCGATGCGCTGGTGGGACTTGAGCGCGACCGATTTGGCGATGGAGACGGCCTCCACGAGCCCGAGCATGGCGATGGCGAGCGCGCCGCTGCCCAGCGTCTTGATGGATTTGAGCGAAAAATCGGGCACGGAAAACGGCGGCAGATGCGCCGGCAGCTTGCCGACGAGCTGGATGTCTTTGGTTTCGTAGGCGAGCAGTGCCGCGAGCAGGCTGCCGATAATCATGGCGAACAGCATGCCGGGCCACCGCGGTTTGAGGCGCATGAACAGCACGCCCGCGATCAGCGTGACCGCGGCGATGGCCGTGACGTAGGGATTGATCTCGTGCACTTGGCGGTAAATATCCTGCCAGGTATGCAGGAACGATTCGCCCGCTGGAATTTTGATTCCGAGGAAATGCTTCAGCTGGCTGGTGGCGATCAGAATCGCGGCACCGGCGGTAAAACCGACGACGACCGAATGCGAGACAAAGTTGACCAGCGCCCCCATGCGCGCCAGGCCCAGCACGAACTGGTAGACGCCGGCGAGAAAGGTCAGCATCAGCGCCATGTTGATGAACTGGGCGCTGCCCGGCTCGGCAAACTTGGAAACCGTGGCGAAGACCACGATGGAGATGGCCGTGGTGGGACCGGAGATCAGGTGGCGCGAGGAGCCGAACAGGCCGGCGATGATCGGCGGGACCATGGCGGAATACAGGCCGTACACCGGCGGCAATCCGGCGATCAGGGCGAAGGCCACGCCCTGCGGCAGCACGATCACGGCCCCGGTGAGGCCGGCCATCAGATCAGTCTTGAGTGTTTGCCGGTTAAGCAGCGGCCACCAGCGCAGAAACGGAAAGAACCGCGCCCAGAATATATTGCACTGTGGCGCTATATAATCGTTCATGAAAAATGAGTCACATTGTCAGCCGGGGAGGTCAGGGGCTGATTATATTGTTTTCCCCGGGTATTTTCTAACACTCACTCTCCGCCCGGTTGGGAATGGCGCGGGAGTCCCCGTATAATCGCGTCCTTCATTGATCAGGCCAGCCCATGTTTGACGCCATTCACCGTGTTTTCAATCACCCGTTCGCGCGCAAGCTGTTTCTCCGGCTGCGTTACGTTTTGTTCCTGGTGTTTCTCGTGGTGCTCGCGCTTTACACCGATGCATCGCGATTGCCGGGCGGATTTCTGGTGTCGCTGTTCGGCGAAGCGATTCAGCTCTGGTCGTTCGCCTCGCTGGTAAAGAACGAACAGCTCACGGCGCGCGGCCCCTATGTGCTGGTGCGCAACCCGATGTACCTCGGCCGGTTCTTTCTTATCCTGGGCCTGGTGCTGTTGCTCGGCAACGTTTACCTCACCGTGGCCTATGTGGTTCTTTATTATTTTTACATGGTCAACCGCGTGCAGCGCGAGGAGCGGCACCTGACGGAAATTCTGGGCCAGCCGTACCGCGATTACGGCGCGCGCGTGAACCGCTTCCTGCCCGCTTTCGGCAAACTGACCGATCCGGCGGTGCGGTTTTTCGACTGGCGGGTATTGTTCCGCAACAACGGCCACTGGAATCTTCTGGCCATGCTGCTGTTTTACGGGGCACTGTACTTCTACGTGGCGTATTACCGCTGAAACGCGGAATCAGGACGTCATGCTGTCGGACGGATTGCCATCACGCTGGCGCTGACGCCGGTCCAGCCACCACGCCAGCAGCGGCAGTGTCAGACTGGTGCCGGGAATCACCGCGGTCATCAGATACAGTCCCAGTCGTGAAAGCCGGCGCAGTTGGGCGCGCAGTTCGGCGCGTTCGGCCCGGGTCCATTTCTGTCCGTTGCGCGGCTTCATCAGCAGCGCCATCAGTCCCGGCACCTGCGCGATCTCGGCGCGGATGCGGGATTTCTCGCGCGCGTGGATTGTCCGCGCGGCCGTGAACAGACGACCCAGGCCCGAAACGATTCCGGTGGAGGCGGGTGAAACTGCGGGCTCGATGGCCTGTGCGGAGACGCGAAGCGGCTGAATGTCGGAGTCGGGCAAGGGGGCGGATTCCTGGCGGATGGTGGAATAATTTATATTGTAGGAAATTTCTGCATATACCGTGCCATGAACTCCCGCGAGAGGCCAAAACTGCCGCAATAACCGACTAAATCATACGGCTGACAAAATGCGCGTCCGGCTTAGAAGTTGTCTCAAAAACACCTGAAACGCTTATCGTTAACAAGCGCTCTGGTCTCAAAAATATCCTGTTTCGGTTTTCGTAGGGTGCGTCCCACGCACCAAGGGTTTTGTTTAAACCGTAGATCGGTGCGCAGGGCGCACCCTACAGTTTTTGAGATAGGTTCCAGTCACTGACCGGCGCGAAACCTTCCGCTTCCTCCGGCCTGGTTCAGCAGCGCCTCGAAGTCCGCCGGTTTCGTGACCGGCGCCCGGCAGGCATGGCCCGCGCAGACGTAGGCGGTGACGCCGTCCATGACCTTGCGCTCGGCGAGAATGCCGGGGAGATTTTCCGCGCCGTCCGGGATCGCGAATACCAGCCGGTGCGGGCGGTAGTGGCGGCCGGCCAGCGCCTGCCAGGATTGCATCGCCTCGGGTGCGCCGCGCAGCACCACGGTCTGTGGCGGATCGAGTTGTTCCTCCAGCGCCAGCAGCAGTGCCCCGTGCGTGGAAGGCTGGCTTCGAAGGCTCGAGTACAGTGCCTCCAGCGTGCGCTCCGCCGCGTGCAGATAATTGAGATCCCCGAGCACATGGCCGAGCCGCAAGAGTACCAGCGCCGCCACGCCGTTGCCTGAAGGTATAGCGTCGTCCGCGACGGGTTTGGGACGGTAAACCAGCTTCTCGTGATCGTCGCCGGTGAAATAAAAGCCGCCGCGGCTTTCGTCCTCGAAATGTTCGAGTACGGTGTCGGCTAATGCGCGCATGAAATCGAAATCCGGTCCACGCCATTGCGCCTGCAGCAATTCGAGCGCCCCTTCCATCAGGAACACGTGGTCGTCGAGATAGGCATTCAGATGCGATTTGCCGTCCTTGTGCGTGGCGAGCAAGCGGTTGTCGTGCCACAGTTGCGCGCGGATGAAATCCAGCGCGCGCCCGGCCGAGGCGATTAAATCGGGCCGGCCCAGCACTCGCCCGGCGCGCGCCATGCCCTTGATCATGAGTCCGTTCCACGAGGTCAGGATCTTTTCATCCCGCCCCGGGCGCACGCGTTTTTCGCGCGCCGAATAAAGTTTGCGGCGCGCCGACTCCAGCAATGCCACGACATCGGATTCCGTGCACTGGCGTTCGAGGGCCAGGGTGGCGTCGTCGATACGTACGTTGAAGTGCCACCGGCCTTCGAAATTGGGCGTGCCCTTCAGGCCGAAACGCCGTTCGACGGTTTCCCATTCTTCGGGTGTCAGCAGCGGGCGGATCTCGTCCGTCGTCCAGACATAGAATTTTCCCTCGTGACCCTCGGAGTCGGCATCGAGCGCCGAGTAATAACCGCCGTCGGGTGACTGCATTTCACGCATCACCCATTCCGCCGTTTCGAGAGCGATGCGCCGGAACAGCGAGTCGCCGGTCGCCAGCCAGGCATCGGTGTAGAGCGACAGCAGCTGGGCGTTGTCGTACAGCATCTTTTCAAAGTGCGGAATCTCCCAGCGCTCGTCCACCGAGTAGCGGCTGAAGCCGCCGCCGACCTGGTCGTAGAGGCCGCCGTGGGCCATGGCCGTGAGCGTGTCGCGCGCCATGCGCAGCGCCTGCTGATCCTCCGCGCCTTGGCGGACACTCTGTTCCCAGCGGTGCAGGCACAGATCGATCGAGGTGGGGTGAGGGAATTTTGGCGCGGCCCCGAACCCGCCGAAGCGCTTGTCGAACTGGCGTTGCAATTCGGCATGCGCCTGGTCGAGCACTTCCGGCCCGGGATGCACGCCCGGCGCCGGACCCGGTGGCTCCAGACGCGTGAAAATATCCCGCAGCGAGTCGTTCTGTTCGCGGATGGCGTCGCGTTTCCGGGAATAGATCTGCGCCACGTGGCGCAGCAGCTCGGTGAATCCCGGCATGCCGTATTTGGGAGTTTTGGGGAAGTAGGTCCCGCCGAAGAACGGCATTTGATCGGCCGGCGTGAGAAACATGTTGAGCGGCCAGCCGCCGGCGCGTTGCGCCAGGAGCTGGTGCGAAGTCTGGTAGATCTTGTCGAGATCGGGACGCTCCTCGCGGTCCACCTTGATGCACACGAACAGCTCGTTCATCACGCGCGCGATGTCTTCGTCCTCGAACGATTCGTGCTCCATCACATGGCACCAGTGACAGGCCGAGTAGCCGATCGAGACCAGGATCGGCTTGTCCTCGCGCCGCGCCTTGTCCAGCGCTTCCGCGCCCCACGGATACCAGTCCACCGGGTTGTGCGCGTGCTGCTGGAGATAAGGACTGGTTTCGTGGATGAGGCGATTGGTGTGCGCGGCCTGGCTCATATTTATATCCCGACAAATGCGGTCAACTATAACGGCTCGCCTCGCGGGACGCTAGTTTTGCTCGGTTCTGCCGGGGTTTTCTGGAATAATCCGCCCTCGCGCAAGGACAGAATTATTTGCTCCGGTACACGGAACCGTCACCCGAAATGTTCACCGCCCAACCCCGCCCATCCACGGCGTCTGTCCCGGCAGAGCCGGCGTGGTGGCGTGACCTGCTGTTGCTGACGCTGCTGCTCGCGCTGCTGTTCGGCTGGGGGCTCGGCCAATGCGCGCTGTGGCATCCGGATGAGGGCCGCTACGTCGAGATTCCGCGCGAGATGACGGTGTCCGGCGATTACGTCACGCCGCGTTTGAACGGCGTGAAGTATTTCGAGAAGCCGGTGCTGTTCTACTGGCTGCAGGCGGGAGCGATCAAGACGTTCGGACTGAATGAATGGGCCATGCGTCTGTGGCCGGCGGCGTTCGCCCTCATCGGCTGTCTCGCGGTGTATGTCGCGGGCCGCAAGCTGTACGACCGGCGCACCGGTTTGATCGCGGCGGCCGTGCTCGCCACCGCGCCGCTGCATTATTTTCTCGGGCGCGCCATCACGCTCGACATGGCGTTAGCGGCGCTGCTCACGGTGGCGCTGCTCGCCTTCCTGCTCGGCACGCGCGAACCGCCCGGCCGCGCGCGCCGGAATTATTTCTGGACCTTCTATGCCTGCGCCGCGCTCGCCACCCTGACCAAGGGGCTCGTCGGCATGGTGATTCCGGCCATGGTGATCGGTGCCTGGATCCTGATCCTGAACGAGTGGCGGCTGCTCAAGTCGATTTATCTTCCCTCCGGGCTGGCGCTGTTCCTGCTCATCGCCGCGCCGTGGCATATCGCGGCGGCGCGCGCCAATCCCGAGTTCGCGCAGTTTTATTTCATCCATGAGCATTTCCAGCGCTACCTGACCAAGGTACACGACCGCTATCAGTCCGCGTGGTTTTTCATCCCGGTGCTGCTCGCGGGTTTCTATCCCTGGACCGCCTATCTGGCGCAGGCCGTGGCGAAGAACTGGCCGGTTTCGTGGCGCGCGCGTCACGAAAACCGCGAGAGTCTGTTTCTGCTGCTGTGGGCGGGACTGGTGTTTGCCTTCTTCTCGTTTTCGGATTCCAAGCTCATTCCCTACATTCTTCCGATTCTGCCGCCGTTGGCGCTGCTGGTGGCGCGTTATCTGGCGCAGCATTGGGATACGCCTTCGTCCGCGAGCCTGCGCGCCGGAACCTGGGCGTTGCTCGCGCTCGGGCTCATGCTGGCGCTGGCATTGACCTTGATTCCGGAGAGTGCGCCCGATCGTCCGCGCGTGGCCGAGTACGCCAGGGTGTTCGGCGGCTATGCCTGGGTAATCCTGGGAAGCCTGCTGGCCACGGCCCTGGTGCCATTCGTGATCGGATTCTGGCGGCGTCCGCTCTGGACCGTCGTGGCGCTGGCGCTGACGGCGGCGGTGTTTCTGGGCGTGGTCGACCGGGGCTTCAGCTATCTGGATCACAAGCGTTCGGTCAAGGAACTGGCCCTGGTGCTGAAACCGCTCCTGCAGGCCGGCGACGAGGTCATGACCTACCGCGAGTATTACCAGGACCTGCCGGTGTATCTCGAGCGGCGCATTACCGTCGTCGACTGGAAAGGGGAACTGCGGTTCGGCACCGAGGTCGAGGACGTCAGCGGCTGGATGATCGACGAGGCCGGCTTCCGGCGCCGCTGGGGCGGGCCGCAGCGGGTCTACCTGCTGACCGGGCAGGGCAACTATGACAAACTGCGTGCCGAAGGGCGCGGACAGTTTCACCTGATCGCGCAGACCGGATCGAACGTGCTGGTGACCAACAGGATGGGGCAACCATGAACTATCTCCCGCTGATTCTGCTGGGTGTGCTGCTCAACGCCGGCGCGCAGCTGCTGCTCAAGGCAGGCATGCGCCGCATCGGCTACTTCGAATTCGCCTGGGCGAATTTCGTTCCCATCGGCCTGCAGGTGGGGGCCAATCCGTTCGTGCTCGCCGGCCTGTTCGCCTACGTGCTGAGCGTCGCGGTATGGTTGCTGGTGCTGTCGCGCGTGGAAGTGGGCTTCGCCTACCCGATGCTGTCCGTGGGTTACATCGTCAACGCCGTGGCCGGCTACTACCTGTTCCAGGAAAATCTTTCGCTGACGCGCATCACCGGCATTCTCATCATCATCGCCGGGGTGTATCTGGTCACCCGCAGCTAG
>JBBTKS010000176.1:0-13189 GCA_038058885.1 Pseudomonadota bacterium | reverse complement strand
CGGAATATTACGGCAGGTTCTCGCGCCGGCTTTCGGACATGATCTCGGAAAAGAAGGCGGTGTGGGCGCACGTCTCCGAACATCTGCTGCGTGCCAAGGTACAAGCCGAAGCCGAACTCAGTACCCGGCTGTAATTATTCAAAAACAGCATCAGAAGACAGGATTCACGGGATTCTCCCCTGTATCTTTAATCCTGACAATTCAGCCGGGGAACAAGGAGCGGTACAGGGATGTGCCGTCCGCGAAACTGAGGACACCTATTGGATGGCCAAAGGCCGCCGCAGGGCGCTCAACGAAGAATGTTTCCGCAGCGCCAACAGATTTCAAACGCCTGCGGATTCATCTCGCCGCAGGCGGCGCATCGTGCCGTGTCCGGCGAAGCAGGGGTCTGCTCGAATTCAACCACGACCCGTCGCGCCCGCTCCTCGTCCGCCGCGTCCATGATCCAGATCTCGGGATAGGCATGGGTGAACGGGATCTCGCCCAGTCCGCCCTGCGCATGCTCGTTAAGCACGCGTGCTTCGATGCCGGCCTGCGCCAGCCGATGCAGGAGCAGATACGCCTCGGGCAGGTTCGCGGCGGTGCACAACCGGAACATGGCGGGTTATCGAGCCGGCAGGTTGACGCGGCCACGGAGGAACCGACATATCCCCGCCATGCATTCCTCCTTGCCGGAGGGTTCACGCCACCTCACTAATCCTCCATGCGGAAGCCGACCTTGATCTTGACCTGCCAGTGCGCGATTTTGCCGTTCACGAGGTGGCCGCGGGTCTCGGCCACCTCGAACCAGTCTAAATTCCGCAGGGTCTTGGCGGCGCGGGCGATGGCACTCTGGATGGCCTCATCCGAACCCTGGGTGGACGAACCCACCAGCTCCACGACTTTATAGGTATATCCGCTCATTCCTGATTTCCTCCAGTTTGGTATACGGGCCATTCATTGTGACAGCTTCTCCCCGTCATGTCCGTCGCCAGTGAATAAATGGTCACCCGGATATTGTCATTTCCTTGGGGGTGGGATTATTCTGTCCTACAATAACGTCATATAAGCTGTTATGCCGATATTTCGCAGAACAGCAAAATGGCGGGAAGCCGGCGGGTTAAAAAAATATGAAAAGAAAACTCGACGTTCAGCAGCTCAAGGTGGGGATGTTCGTCTGCGAGCTGGATCGTCCGTGGCGCGAAACGCCTTTTCTGTTCCAGGGTTTCGAAATCCGCGGCGAGGACGAGATCCTCGAACTGCAACGCTACTGCCAGCACGTCTACATCGATACCCTCGAGACCTATCAGATTCCGCCGCCGCGGAAACCGGCGGAAAAGGCCGTCGCCGAAGAAGCGCTGAATCACAAGAAAGTCGAGCGCGATCTGCTCATCAAGATTGAAAGCCATCCGCTGCTCAAGCCCGTCTATCACGACCAAACAGGCCTCGAGGAAGAAATCGAAGTCGTCAGCGAAATTCACCGCGAAGCAAAGAATCTCGTGTACTCCATTCTGGAGGACGTGCGCCTGGGGAAAAATATCAACAGCGTCGGCGCCAAAAAGATCATCGGCGAAATAGTGGAAAGCATCATTCGCAACCCGGATGCATTGGCCTGCTTCGTGCAACTGAAAAAGAAAGACGAATATACCGCGCAGCACAGCATGCGTGTCTGCATCCTGGCGCTGTCCCTGGGACGGCACCTGGGACTGGAGAAACAGGAACTGAATACGCTCGGCCTCGGCGCACTGCTGCACGACCTCGGCAAGATGAAAGTGCCGAATGAGATACTCAACAAGCCCGGCCCGCTCAACGACTACGAATACGCCCTGATGAAAAGCCACGTGCCGCGCGGGGTGGAGATACTTGACAGCACCTCGGGCATCCCGCGCGCGGCGATCGAGGTGGCGCGCTGCCATCATGAACGCTACAGCGGCAGCGGCTACATTCACGGACTGAAGGGAGATCAGATCGGCCTGTTCGGCATGATCGGCGGCATCGTGGATTGCTACGACGCTATTTCCAGCGACCGCGCCTATCATACCGGCATGTCGGCGCATGCGGCCCTGAAAAAGATGTACGAATGGCGCAACCGCGATTTCCACCCCGGTCTCGTGGAACAGTTCATCCAGTGCATGGGAATCTATCCGATCGGAAGCGTGGTGGAACTCAACACGGGTGAGGTCGGCGTGGTCGTCACCATGAATCGCCTGCGTCGCCTGAAACCCCGCGTGGCGCTCGTTCTGCAAGCCGACTACTTCCCGGTTCCGGGAGCCACGACCGTGGATCTGATGAATTACAACACGGGCGACGGGCGTCCGTGCGAAATCGAACGCGTGCTGGAATCCGGCGCTTACGGCATCAATCCGGTTCAGTATCTCCCGGTTACCGCGGCAATCTGAATTTCGCCGCGCTCACACCGTCAGCATCCGTGGCGCGGTTTCCTCGATAAACATGAATCCCTCCTGCCAGCCGTTCAGCACGAACTGAATCGCCAGCGCCGCGAGAATCACGCCCAACACCCGGCTGACGACATTGGCGCCGGTCTCGCCCATGAACGCCATGATGCGGATGGAAAACAGCAGCGACAAGAGCGTCAGCGCCAAAACCACCAAAATCACGGCCAGCACGGTACCGATGACCATCGGGTCGGCGCCCTGCTCGCCCACCATGAGCAGCACCGAAGTCAGCGCGCCCGGGCCGGCGATCAGGGGGATTGCCAGCGGAAATACCGAGATGTCCTTTTTTGCTTCCGCCTCTTTCTGTTCCCGCGCCGTCGGGGAACGCACCCCCGAAGGGCGGGCGAAAACCATGTCCACCGCCAGCAGGAATAACAGCAGACCACCCGCGATCTGAAACGCCGGCATGCCGATACCCAGCGCATTGAGCAGGGTATCGCCGGCGAGCACGAAAACCACGAGTATCGCTCCCGCGATGAGGGTGCCGCGGATAGCGGTACGGCGCCTGACATCCGGCGACTCTCCATGCGTGAGTGCCGCAAATATCGGCGCAATGCCCACGGGGTCGACGACCACCAGCAGGATGATCAGTGAATCCACAAACAGTTCGGGCATGGCGGCGTCTCACGTCAAGAATAAGTCTAACTTTACCTCCTGCGGAGGCATCTTCAAAACGACGCGAAAGCAAGCGGCAATAAGCGGGAATCGGGGAAAACAGGCAAAAAAAACCGCCGTCCAATACCAGACCACCAGGGAGAAGTGGTGGCCGTGCGGAGACACCGGACGGCGGTTTGCCCTACTGAGGCTTAAACACGCGTAAGTTCGCAAACATGCCTGGCTGGTTCAATGATCTAGATCAAGAAATGTGCGATTGGCAGCGATAGAATAAATCTAAATAAGGAGAGTGCCATGACCATAGGAAAAGTCTGCAACCGCGAAGTTGTCTTCATCCACGCACAAGCATCTGTTCCGGAAGCGGCGCGCCTGATGCGTGAGTACCACGTCGGCGATCTGGTGGTCATAAAGGAAAAAACCGGTAAACGCGTTCCTGTCGGCATCGTCACCGATCGCGACATTGTCCTCGAGGTCATCGCCGAAGGCGTGAGCATGGACGACGTCAGCGTGGGCGACATCATGAGTGACAAGCTTGTCACGGCGCGAGAAGGCGACGGTCTCCTCGAGACCATCAAGGTCATGCGCGCCAAGGGCATTCGGCGTCTGCCCGTGGTCAATGACGACAATGAACTGGTGGGAATCCTGTCGGTGGATGATCTTATCAACCTGTTATCGGAGCAGATCGTCGATCTCGCCCGGCTGATCGCGCGTGAGCAGGACCGGGAAAAAACAGGAAGGAAGTAAACCGTTCGCCGCCGGTCTTACTGAGTCAGCTTGAGGGTAACCCCAAGTCCCCAGTCGGGGCTGCCGTTGGCGAGACCTTTCACAACATATCCCGTCAGCCTGGTTTTCTTGTCGAGCTTGTTGTTCAGGAACAGGGTGATCTCGGACTGCCCCGAACCGCCGGACAGCGCCGCCTGCTGTGCATCGAATGCAAGACCTGCCGCGCGCGCGGCGTCCAGTTTATGCGAGAAACCGATGGAGCCGTATAAGACATTTTTGTAATCGGTGCCGGGCGGATCGCCGAAAATTTTATATCCTGCGGTGCCGAACATACTGTTGCTATTGTGGCCCTTCTCGAAGTCGAGTTGCACGGCGTAGTCGTTCTCGCCCGTTCCAAGATTATCCGTTTCATCCGCCGTGCCTAACTTGATCTTGCCCGTGAGGTCAATCCGCGAAGCAGCCGTACCGGAGAGCTTGTGCGATCCCGTCAGAATGACGTCGCCGAACCCGGAATCCGTGCGCGTACCGTTCACCGTCGAGGTCCGTTTTACGGTCTGTGAACCCATTCCCATGCCCCCACCCGTGACAACAACATCTCCTCTGCCCTCGACGCTGAGATAGGAAACGGTGACGGAAGCCGCGTTGGCATCGGTTTCATACCGCAGCGTCACGGGGAAATACCATATTTTCGTCTTGGAGGAAGTTCCGTAGTCCCCGGAGCTGTATTCCGCGCCCAGGATGACGCTGGTTTCACCGTCTGTCGCCGCGCTTGCCTGGTGCGGAACAGGCAATAGCATCGCGCACAACATGGAAACAACCGGCATGAGATATTTATTCACAATCATTAGATCAACCTCCGGCGGCATTCCGCCGCACCTTCTATGTATCAGGTTATTACTCGATATACAGACTATACAAAAATCTCACGGTCAATCATTGATTGAAATCAAGATAATCCAGAGGGCTATTTTATGTGAAACCAGGCGGTGCTCGCGACTCGCGGATTTCTTATACCGTCATCGAATTCAATAGGGCAGAGATTTTCCAGGTTTGCCTTTTTACAAAAGGCTGGATATCGTAGCGGCACGTCACGATGGCAGGGAGTACACGGTTGATGTGGTGCCGGACGCCATGCTCTCGCCAGTCACCAGTGCTGATGATTTTTTTCAACGATCGAATCATGGGTGGAAAATGTACCAGTGTCCGTATTGCGGTAAACCGGCGATCTCCGCGCCTAGAAAAATAATATTAGGTCCGGGCGTCCCGGTCGCCTGCCAGGCCTGCGGAAAGTCGATTAAAATCACCTATCCGTCCTGGCTGAAAGCCGCCATGCCGGGTGTGGCGGTCATGGTCGTCGCGTTGTTTTTCGACTCCAACCTGCTCGTTTACGGGCTGAGCACGGCCGGTCTGGCGCTGATGATCGCGCTTCATCTGCTGTGGGTACCGCTGGTCAAAGAGGAATAAGCGCGGCGACTCGGCCCGCGGAATAACACTGGCATTTCATCGGGTATTCCTGTATTGTCCGCGCCGGCTGAATGGTCCAGGCTGATGTAGCGCCCGATCCAGCCATAAGTTCATCGCTCTCTGACCCACCTTCCTGGTTTCAGTTTCCCTGAGATTTCAGCATTCCGGTTGGCGACGATGTGTTCGCGCCAACAGTTTTGCTGCCGCCGTTGCCTTAATCGGGTAAACGGCTGCGTTGTGCTGTATGCGCCATTTATCTCGATATAAGGAAACACCGTGACTTTTGAAAAACTGGCTTTACACCCGTCCATCCTCAAGGCAATCACCGAGAGCGGCTACACCACCCCGACACCGGTCCAGATGCAGGCGATACCGCAAGCGCTCGAGGGCCATGACCTCATGGCCTCGGCCCAGACCGGCACCGGCAAGACCGCGGCTTTCGTGCTGCCCTCGCTGCATCGGCTGAGCACGCCGTCGACCAAGAATTCCCGCGGCCCGCGCGTGCTGGTGCTGACACCGACGCGCGAACTCGCGAATCAGGTGACGGCGGCGGCCATCAAATACGGCAAGCACATGCGCTTTCGCATCGGCAGCGTCGTCGGCGGCATGCCCTACCCGCCGCAGATGCGGCTGCTGTCCCAGCCGCTCGATATCCTGGTGGCGACACCCGGACGCCTGCTTGACCACATGGAACGCGGACGCATCGACTACTCGCGCCTCGAAGTGCTAGTGCTGGATGAAGCCGACCGCATGCTCGACATGGGTTTCATTCACGCGGTGGAAGAAATCGCGGCGGCCACACCGGCCACCCGCCAGACACTGCTATTTTCCGCTACGCTCGAAGGCAACATTGCCAAGCTCGCCGGCCGCCTGCTTAAGAATCCCAGGCGCATCCAGATCGCGACGCAGCAGGAACGACATGAGAATATCGAGCAAAGGCTGCATCACGTCGACGACGGCGCGCACAAGCACCGTCTGCTGACGCACCTGCTGGACGATGTCAACATGGACAAGGCCATCGTGTTCACCGCCACCAAGCGCGGCGCGGACCGCCTGGCCAAAACCCTGCATGCCAAGGGACATCCGGCGGCGGCGCTGCACGGTGACATGAATCAGAACCAGCGCAACCGCGCGATCACCAATTTGCGTTCAGGCACGGTGCGCTTGCTGGTGGCGACCGACGTGGCCGCACGTGGTATCGACGTCTCCGGCATTACGCATGTCATCAACTTCGATCTCCCGAAAAGCGCCGAAGATTATGTGCATCGTATCGGCCGCACCGGCCGCGCCGGCGCCAAAGGCATCGCCATCTCGTTCGCCGCGCCGGACAATTTCCAGCAATTGCGCGATATCGAGCGTTACACCCGCCAGACCATCCCGGCCCATGTCATCCCCGGGCTCGAGCCGACCATCCGTCCGCGGCAACAGGCCCCCTCGGGTCACCGTCGCGGCGGCCCGTCCGGCCACCCACCGCGTCGTCAGGACGGTGCGCCGCGTCATTTCAACGGGAAAAACGGCGAGAACCGTCCCCGGCACGGCCAGGGGCCGCGTCATGGTTCGGGTGGCACCGGCCGCGGTGCCAAGGCCTACGGTTAGCCGCCGTACCGGCGCCCCTGGGTGGGCTACAGACCGGATAACATTCTTCGGGCGCTTGGACGGCGGCGAAACACAGGCGTATTATCTGCGACGGATGCCGATGCTGGGATAATGAAGCCCACCTTTCCTCATGTCGAGACCAAGGAGTCTGGTTCACGCCCGATCATCCGCCTATCCGGCCGCACGTTTTCAGGGATTGTTTGGAAAATATGGCGCGGTCCTTGATGCATTACCCTTTCAACCCAGGAGTCAGATATGAATATCTTTGTAGGAAATCTGTCACGCGATGTCACTGAAGAGGATTTGCGGACGGCCTTCAGTGCCTTCGGACAAGTCAGCAAGGCCACCATTCTTAAAGACAAGTTCAGTGGCGAGCCGCGTGGCTTCGGGTTCGTCGAGATGCCGGCCAAGGCGGAAGCCCAGGCGGCGATCAACGGCATGAACCAGAAGGACCTGAAAGGGCGCGCGTTGAACGTGAATGAAGCCCGTCCCAAGACCGAACGTCCGGGCGGTGGTGGTGGCGGCGGTGGTGGCGGTCGCGGCGGATTCGGAAATCGTGGCGGTGGCGGCGGCGGTGGCTGGGGCAACCGCGGCGGCGGTGGTGGCGGCGGTGGTGGCTGCGGACGGCGCAGTTACTAGGCCCTGTGATCTGCCTGCCTGACCGGGCAGTTTTCAGCGTTTCATTCAACCGACATCATAGCGGGACAATGCCAGACGATGGCTTGCTCCCGCTAGTCAGTATTTCAATTTCTCCGGGCCAGACCAGCGGCATGTGCCATGAATTTTATTTCATGATCCCAATAATCCCCGCGGCATCCCACGACTGACTCATTATCCAAAAGAAGTTACCACGCGGAAAATCGACGGGTATTTTCTTTCAGCCGACACGGATCAGACGATGTTAGTGGAGTCGAGCCATGTCAGATCAGGAAAATGATGGCACGCCGTTACTGACCCTGAACCGTGCCGCGCGCCTGGTCGGCGTCTCGCGCGGGGCGCTCCAGAAAAGAATCAAAGACGGCGAACTGCCGACCTTCGAGGGCATGGTCAAGCCCGAGGATCTGTTGCGTGCCTACCCGGACACACAGCTGGAAGACGCTGCTGTTCTCGAGCGCTTTACTCACATCAAGGATGAAGCCTTTGCACACCGGGTCCGCGAACGACTGCTGCCGGAACCCGAAGTACTGGCCGAACGCCTCGCTGGCCTGGGACACGAACTGGCGCGAGCCAAGGCACTGGTGGAGCACTACAAGACCGTTACCAACTGGCTGTACGACAAGTTCAGCGAGCATGAAAAATCCGGCGGGCAGGAAATCAAAGGTATCATGGGTCCGCTCAAGCTGTGGCTGCGGCATGAACTGGAAAAAGAGTCGCGCAGCGATCAGCTCCAATCGCTTGTCGTCAAGGAGAGCTTTCTAAGGCTGATGACCGCCACTGTCCGCCTGCTTCCAAGCCACCACGAATTCTTCGTGGAGGGATCCGATACCATTCTCGATGCCGCGCTGCGCGCGGGCATTTCGTTGCGTTACGGATGCAGCAACGGGAATTGCGGCCTGTGCAAGGCAAAAGTGGTATCCGGCAAGACGCTGCCGGTGCGCCATTACGACTACCTCTTGAGCGAGGTCGAAAAGAACCAGGGCTATGTGCTGCTCTGTTCGCATACGGCGGTATCCGATCTGGAAATCGAATCAAACGAAATCGCCGGTGCCCAGGACATTCCCGCGCAGGAAATCGCCGCGCGCGTGAAAAAAATCGAGCGGCTCGGCGATGACATGGCGTTGCTGCACCTGCAAACGCCGCGCACCAAGCGGCTGCAATTCCTCGCCGGCCAGTCGGCAACGCTCGAGACCGGCAACGGCGCCGAGGCGGAATATCCGGTGGCCAGCTGCCCGTGCGATGACCGCAACCTGCAGTTTCACATTTGTCGCATCCCGGGCGACCGTCTCTCTGAATACGTGTTCCGCAAGCTCAAGAACGCGGATATCGTCAGCCTCACGGGACCCCAGGGCGACTTCACGCTGCGCGAAGATTCGCCGCATTCGCTGATTTTTCTCGCCTATGGCACCGGATTTGCGCCGATCAAGAGCATCATCGAGCACGCCATGGCGCGGGACGTGGCTGAGTCCATGCATCTGTACTGGCTGGCCGGGAAAGACGGTCATTACCTCAACAACCATTGCCGTGCGTGGACCGATGCGCTGGACAATTTCCGGTACACGCCGCTGGAGGCCGAACCGGGAAAATCCGGCGCGGCACTCAATCAAGTCGGCAAGGAGCATCCCGACCTCCCCGGCTTTGACGTCTATGCCGCCGGGCCCGCGACTTTTTTGGCGGCGGTGAAACAATTCCTGCGTGACAGCCAGTTCCCCGAAAACCAGCTCTTCACCAGCCGTGTCGACAGATAACCGTCAGAGATTTTCGATCATCACCGGTGCGATGGCATCGGCGGGCGTAAAACCGAAAATACGCGAATAAAAATAGAACTCGGCTTCGATCGCGCGCCGGATATTTCCCGCGCGGCGAAAACCATGCGACTCGCCCGCCAATGGCACGTACGCCACCGGGATGCCTTTCGTGCGCAGGGCGTTCACCATTTTTTCGGTCTGATCCGGCGGCACGACCTTGTCATCCAGGCCCTGAAAGAAAATCACCGGGCACGACAGCCGGTCGGTGTGATGTATCGGGGAACGGTCGCGATAGACATCGCGATGCGTCGCGTGTAACCCGATCAGCCGGTCGAGATAGCGCGCCTCGAACTTGTGCGTGTCCCGGGCGAGCGACTCGAGATCGCTCACGCCGTAATAGCTGGCACCGGCGTGAAAAAGATCGTGGAAGGTCAGCGCGCACAGCGTCGTATAACCGCCGGCGCTGCCGCCGCGAATCGCGAGACGCGCTGCATCCGCCCAACCGTGTTCCACGAGATAGCGCGCACCCGCCAGGCAATCCTCCACGTCGGCGACGCCCCACTGTCCCTCCAGCTTGAGACGATAATCGCGGCCGTAGCCCGTGGACCCGCGGTAGTTCACGTCGAGCACGGCAAACCCGCGGCTGGTCCAGTACTGAAGCTTGAGATTGAGCGCGCGCGACGTGGCCGACGTCGGCCCGCCGTGGCTCAGCACCAGCAGCGGCGGCTTCGCGCCGGCCGGCGCGCGGAAATCACGGTTCGCGGGCGGATAATAAAACGCATGCGCGTGCTCTCCGCGAGAGCTCGGATAAGTCAGCGCCTGGGGTGCCGCGAGATAGCCCGCATCGGGCGCCGCAGTGCTCGATGAACGCAGGATTTCATGCCGGCGGGTCGTAAGATCGAAGCGCACCACGGCGGGCGGCATCGTGGGCGACGCCGCGACAAAAATGGCCTTGCCGTGATCCGCCGCGACACCGCCGATGTCGCTGAACGGCGTTTCGACGATCTCCATCCGGCGCGTCCCGGTATCGAACAGCGCCAGATGCCATGTTGCCTCGCGGTTGAACGCGCACACGATGCGCCGCGCCGAAGCCAAGGCATAGGTGGACATGCCGAATATCCATTGTGGCTGGCCGAATTCCGCTTCCATCGGCGCCAGCGCCTGTATCTGTCCGGATCGGAATTGGTACAGATTCCACCAATGGCTGCGGTCGGAAACAAAATAAAGCGCGCCGTCGGGCGCGAAGGCCGGCTGAAAAACCGATTCGTCCCGGCTCCCGGCTGCACGACGTTGGTTACTGAGTAACCCATTCGACGCGATATCCGCCAGCCACAATTCGGTGCCGTCCCACGGCATGTCCGGATGGTTCCATGCCAGCCATGCCAGATGCTTACCATCCGGACTCAGGCGCGGGGAAGCGTAGAAGTCATGCCCCGAAACCAGGCTGACGGGCTCGCCGTGGCCATCGAGATTAACCGCCACGATCGTATTGACCGGCTCGCCGCCGGCGCGGTGATCTTCGCACACGCAAACGATGCGCTGACGCCGTAAATCGATTGCCGCGTCGGCATAACGCCGATTGGATTCCGGCGTGATCGGACGCGGCGCGCCTTCCGGTCCAAGACGGTACAGACGCTGATCGCTGTCGTTACAGAAATAAATCACACCGTTATCGACGCTAAACGCGCCGCCGCCGTATTCATGCGCCCGGGACCGGGCGCTGAACGGCGCGGGCAGAATATTTTCCATCACGCCGTCGCGGAGCCGCACGATGGCATGGCGCCCGGCCTCCGTCGGGCGCATCTCGCTCCAGTAAATATCCCGCACATCGAGCGCGATCTGGCCG
This sequence comes from Pseudomonadota bacterium, assembly GCA_038058885.1. GTDB lineage: Bacteria > Pseudomonadota > Gammaproteobacteria > Acidiferrobacterales > Sulfurifustaceae > Sulfuricaulis. The sequence goes on along the minus strand of JBBTKS010000176.1, from coordinate 2,105 downwards.
AGGCCGATCGAGCCCGAGGCAATCTGTTCCGCGGTGATCGGCGAGGACCAGGAACCGTACGGCGCAATTTTCGGCGTGGCGCTCACGCGCCGAGGTGCACGACGATACGCCGCGCTCCGCCACGATGACGGTGCTCCCAGTTATTTAGTAAACACATGTTGTCTTACTTTTCATTCTCAATAGTGTTACCACTGCTATATGTGACTTCCTTATCTCACTGACTGATTGCTCTTTGCCAGCGTCCTCTTTAGCTTGTGATCAAGCTTGCTGTAATCACCGAGATGAGCCGTCATGAGGCTCTTCCAAAGCTTGCCGTGATTCGGCACGCTGAAGTGCAGCAGCTCGTGGACAATCACGTAATCGCCTATCTTCTTGTGCATCCCCAGCAATTCAGCGTTGAAATTGAGATTACCATTGGTCGAACACGAGGCCCACTTGTTGCGCATCGGGCGGATGGCCAGCGAGCGGACCTTGACGTCCAACTTGTCGGCCCACTCGAAAACGCGGGTCTTGAACTCTTGCTTGTCGCGCCAGGTTCTCACGGACGGAAGCTCATGTGCAGCAGATTAAAGAGCGCTTCTACGGTAGCGGTGACCTTGTTGATATCATCTTCCTCGGATAATACCGCGAAGGTGACCTGATTACGTACCTCGCGCAGTTCGGCCTCGCTGCGCTGCCAGTTCGGATACTTTGCAAATGCCGCAGCCACCTTGCGGCTGGCGACATCCGGGTTTGGAATGCCGTCGTCCGTCAGCTTGCAAAGCACGAAGTAGGTTAGACCGTCTAGACCCTTCGCGGCCTGTTCCTTCTTGCGTAGTTCGTTCTTCTCGAGTTGCTTGAGCAGTTCGGCCAGCGCCTCGGCGGTGGTCGTTTGCCGGTCCTCGAAGCTCTCCTGCACCGCCTTGGCCCGCTCCGCCAGAGCGACAAGGAAAGGGTCATCACTGTTCTCTTCCGCATTCTTCTCGATGGATTTGACGAGATTGATGACCTTCGTGTTGTCGTTTTCGTGCTTGCACTTTATCTGCTCTATGGTTTCCTCGTTCACCTCGATGTATTGGAAAACCGGCTCGATATATTTCACGCCGATCATCGACTGCACCAGCTCGTTGGTTTTCTTCTGGAAGGCCCGGTCTACATAAATCTTCTTGGCGTAGGCGTTCCTCACCACGGCGTAAATGGCGGAAAGCGTCGTGTAGTCATCGATGAACGGTCGCAGGAATGCATCCGGTGAGATAATCTCGTAGAGCATCTCGATTTCCTTGTACTCTTTGAAGAACTCCTTGCGCCGCTCCTTATCGCGGAAGTGCTCGATCAGGTTATCCACGTCCTTGTCATTGAACTTGCGGGTGACCAGCGCCAGATACGCCGGGGCCTTCGTTTCCATCTTCGCTTTGAACAACTGCTTGAGCAGGCCGAGGTCTTTGACGATGGCGTTGATCTCGTCGCTATCGAAGGCCAGCGCCTTCTCCAGCTTGTCGAAAATACCCACAAAATCGAGCACGAAACCGTGCGGCTTCACCATCTCGGCGGCCTCGTTCTCGTAGGGCCGGTTCACCCGCGCGATGGCCTGAAGCAGCGTGTGGTCGCGCATCGGCTTGTCCAGATACATGGCGTAGAGGATCGGCGCGTCAAAGCCGGTGAGCAGCTTTTCGGTCACGATCAGAATCTTCGGCCACTCGCCGACCTTGGTAAAGTTCTTGCGGATCTGCTTCTCGCGCTTCGGGTCGAGGTGCCACTTCTTCAGGTGCGCCGGGTCGTTGTTGTTGCCAGTGAAAACGATCTCGGAATACTCGGGCGGCAGAATCTTATCGAGCGCCTCCTTGTAGAAGACGCAGGCCTCACGGTCCACGGCCACGAGGAACGCCTTGTAACCCAGCGGTTCCACGTTCTGGCGGAAATGATCGGTCACGAACTGTGCCACCTGCGGCACGCGGTCCTTGCCCTTGAGGAAGTTCTTCAGGTTCACCGCCCGTTCGAGAATCTTGTTCAGCTCCTCGATGTCCGCAATCCCTTCCGTCTCCGCCAGAGCGAGGAACTCCTTTTCCATGATCTCGTGCGGGACCAGCATCTCATTCGGCGCGAGGTTGTAGTAGAGCGGCAGCGTG
>JBBTKS010000175.1:0-1416 GCA_038058885.1 Pseudomonadota bacterium | reverse complement strand
CTTTGTTCAGCTCTTCTCCCCGCGATGAGCAAGAGAGAAAGGCGAATTATCTATCTCAAAAGTCTGTTTGCGCCAAGGGTGCGGTCCTTTTGCCTGTCATCCCGAACTTGCCTGCCCTGAGCTTGTCGAACGGGTTTCGAGATCTCGTCCGGGGTCACAGGAATGCCAGGGACGACTTTTGAGATAGATAGGCTCTGTCTACATCCTAAGAAAGTGGTCGCGGTTTCACTGTGAGCCCAACGTGGGGGAAGATGAGGTTGTGACCAGGTCTCTGGAGGGTCCTGGTCATGGCAGAAGTTGGACTTGTGCGGTTCGCCCGGGTTGCTCTCGAGGACGCGACCGCTGCTGTGCCGGTGTACCGGAGCAAGTTCTCGAAGCACGTGTTCACACAGCCCCAGCTTCTCGCAGTCCTGTGTCTCATGCGCTACGAAGACTGGACGTTCCGGGAGGCGCAGGTGAGGCTGTCTGAGCACCGGGAGCTTCGGGAGGCGCTTGGACTGAGCCGCGTGCCTGACCACACTACGCTGCACCGCTTCTTCAACGAAAGGCTCAGCGAAGAAATGATCGAGCGGGTGCTGGCTGAGATAGCGAGGGGCCTGCCCCCTCCACCTTCTGGAGGGGCGATAGTGGCCGTGGACGGGACCGGGCTGTTTCCTGGGAGCGTGAGCACCTTCCAGGTGAAGAGGGCGAAAGACCGTGGAGAGGGCTTTGCCTGGCGCTATTACCTCAAGTGGATCGTGGCCGTGGATGTGGAACGGCTGGTAGTCGTGGCGCAGATGGCGAAAAAGGGGCCTTCGAATGACTCCGCAAACCTGAGGCCGCTTGTGGATTCTGCGTTCTCGAAAAGGCGCTTCAGCCTCGTCCTTGCCGACGCCGAGTTCGACAGCGAAAAGAACCACACTCACGTCCGCGCCATGGGCGCACAGGCCATCATCCCTGCCAAGCGGGGCAAACGCGACTGGAACATTCAGGGCGTCAGGCTCCAGATGCGACAGCACTTCCCGGCTGAGCAGTACCGCCAGAGATCGCGCATCGAATGCACCTTCTCCGCCATCAAGAGAAAGCTCTCCCTCAAGGCCCCCGGCCGTTCCCTCCTCACTCAAATCCTGCAAGCCCTCCCCCTCGGGATCGCCTACAACATCTACCGGATCAGACCGCGGCTTCGTTTCGCCGCAGCACCTTCCACCCTTGCTACCCTGACCCTCGCCGCATGAGGATGTAGACAGAGCCTGACTATCTCAAAAATCTCGGATCCCCTCTCCCTGGGAGGGAGAGGGCTAGGGTGAGGGTTGAAGGTTGAACTGGGCCGACCCCCTCACCCACACCGTCTCCCGCTGGGAGAAGGGTTATTGAGATAGTCACACACGGCCAGCGCTCCGGCCGCCGCGGCCGGGCCGATCGAGGTCGGCCAGCGCA
>JBBTKS010000174.1:4896-9461 GCA_038058885.1 Pseudomonadota bacterium | reverse complement strand
CGTGCTCGCAGGTATGGCAGTGGATACACAGCCCCAAAGGCGTGCTCGCCGACGGACGCAAAGTCACGCTCGACCTGGCGCGGCGGCTGATTCCGGAGGAACTCCAGCGCGCCCGGACTTCGCTGGGGGAGAAGATTTTCGCCGCCGGCAAATACGAACTCGCCGCGAAGCTGCTCGACCGGTTCATCAGCACCGAACCGTTGCCGCAGTTCCTGACGCTGCTGGGTTACGACTATCTCGACTGAGTCGCGCCGTTCCCGGGGCGTGGCGCCGGCGGCGGAGCGTCGTCCTCGAACAAGCCCGGTGGCGGCGCGGCCTGCGGCGGGTTGCCGTCATAGATCTGGCTGCGACGGCTCTGGCGAGAGGCTTCGCGCACGAACACATACGGATCCTGCCCCGCGGCCTGCTCCAGAATATCGGAGGCATCGAGCAACTGCGCGCGCTTGTCGATAACCTCCACGACATACAGCTTGTCGCTCGTGCTGTGTTCTTCCATGTGGTTGGGCGGGTAGGTCTCCCAATCCACGATCAGTGACGGGCCATCGCGCATATTACTCGGCCCGAAGAACGGCAGCACCAGGTAAGGCCCGTCGCCCACGCCCCACACCGCCAGGGTCTGACCGAAATCTTCGTTGTGTTTCTGCAAACCCATCTTGGTCGCCACGTCGAACAGGCCCGCGATCCCGACGGTGGAGTTCACGAGAAACCGCCCCAAGTCCGAGGCCGCCTGTCCCGGCTTGCCTTGCAGCAAGTTGTTCAACATGATTCCGGGATCGTGCAGGTTGCCGAAGAAATTGGAGATGCTCTTGCTCACCGGCTTGGGCATGATCGCGCGGTAGCCCTTGGCGACCGGTTTCAGCAGGTACCGGTCGAACTTGTCGTTGAAGGTATACATGGCGCGATTGAAACCTTCGAGCGGATCGCGCGAGGTGTCTTGTTCTCCGTTCGCCGCGCCGGTCTGCGCGTTGCCATTACTTGGCGCGCCGTCCTCCGCGGGACGATTCGGCACCGTGCCGCAGGCGCTGAGCGCGAGCACACACAGGCCGCTGAACAGCCAGCGGCGAAACGGTCGCAGGGAAATGATCCAGGACATCCTTGTTGTTTTATTCGAATCCGGTTCAGGCATGGCTTGCCGCCTAGGCTAACGGAGGCGCGGCGGGCGTGTAAAGCCTGAATCGCCCGGCGGTTCAACGCTTACGCTGGTATCCGCCGATGAGTTCCGCCTGCGCGAGGACGTGGCCGTGCATGGCTTTTTCAAGTTTCGCCTTGGTGGGCCGACCCAGATCGGGCAGCATCGTATCCAGCGCATAAATTTTATGGAAATAGCGATGACGCCCGACCGGCGGACAAGGGCCGCCGTAACCGGTGCGTTTCCAGTCATTGATGCCTTCGAGAGTTCCCTTGGGCAGATCCTCCATGTCCACGTCTTCGGCAAGGCTCGTCGTGCCCGGAGGCAGGTTGTACAGCACCCAGTGTACCCAGGTCATCTTCGGCGCCTTGGGGTCCGGCGCGTCGGGATCGTCCACGATCAGGACCAGACTCTTGGCGCCGGCCGGCACACCGGTCCAGGACAGCGGCGGCGACATATCCTCGTCGTCGCAGGTGTAGCGCGCGGGAATATCCGCGTTGTGACGGAATGCAGAAGAAGTAATGGTCAATGACATGGCGTGTACCTCGTAAGCGGAAACGCATCCAAAGCAAAAACGCTTTTATTTTCCTACTAGCCGTTCTTTTGCTTCCTCGTGCGTATAACGCCGCCCGTCGCGGATATCCATCTGCCCGCGACGGATTTTTTCCAGCACATACAGGTGATACTGGATATCCTGGATTGTGCTGTCATCGGGCAAGTGATCTAGCAATTCCCGGACGTCTTGCTTGGCGGTTTGCATCGGTTGCTTTCCCGTGGGGTCAAATCGTTTTAAGCATATCACGATTTCTTTTTTTTCTGCCCTGCATCTAAGACCAGCACAAATTGTGATTCCTGCATCCCGGAGATCAAGACCAAGCTACCTTAGCATGTAGGTTGGGGTGAGCGCAGCGAACCCCAACATAATCTCTCCCATATCGCCTTCGTGCATCCTCCTGCAGATCGTCAATTTAGGATTTCGTTGGGGTTCATTTCATTCACCCCAACCTACGCGCTTAAGAAGCGCATCCGGCGCAATACGCTACGCTATTGCGCCCTACGCGGGCTACGCTTGCTACTTGAAGATGCGTGTGAAGAAGGCCTGCATCTCACTCCAGGACTTTCGGTCGGTTTCGGCATCGTAGGCGAGCGGCAGGTTGTGTCGCTTGCCACGGGCGTCTGCGTCGGGGCGTGTGAATGCGTGTTTAAGGCCCGGATAGTCGATGAGCCTATAGTCCACGCTTGCGGCGGTCATCTCCTCCTGGAACTGCTTGATTTGTTCTGGAGGCGCCATCGGATCGTCTTTCCCGTTGAACACGAGGACCTTGGCCTTGACCTTGCCCTTCTGTGCGGGATGCCGCGTGCCGACGAGGCCCCAGAAACTCACCACGCCCGCGAGATCGGCGCCCTGACGCGCCATGTCGAGGACCACTTTCCCGCCGAACGAGTAGCCGATGGCCGAGAGGCGCTTGGGGTCCACGGTCTTGTGCTGACCGAGCAGCGCCCGCGCCGCATCGAAACGCACCTTCATCAGCGGTGCGTTGCCCGCGACTTCTCCGGAAAGCTTGTTAGCCTCGTCCGGGTTGTCGGTCTGCTTGCCTCCGCCGTACATGTCCACCGCCAGCGCGGTGTAGCCGAGCGCGGCCAGCGCTCGGGCGCGATCGCGCACAAAGTCGCCGTGCCCCCACCAGTCGTGCACCACCAGCACTCCCGGACGTTTGCCCTGGACGGCACTGTCGTAGGCGAGATAACTCTTGAGCACCGTATCGCCCGCCTTGTACGTTACTTCCTCGCCCTGGACGGCGGCGTGTAACGGAGCGACGGATAACGCCAACACCATACCGAGAAGCAACCTGAACATGATACCCTCCTTGCCTGCACCGCGTTGTTGGGTTGTCGTCCGGATGTGTCGCGGACGATGCAGGGAGGATGACAGATCAGGCGGCCGTGGGATGTCCGCGAACGTCCAGTTTCTTTCCGGTTTCGCTTACCGTGGTGCGCAGCGCCTTGGGCGGCAATCCGAAGCGCTTGTGGAAATTGCTGGTGAAGCGCGGTACTGACTGGTACCCGCAGTCGTAGGCGATGCGGTAAACCGGATGGGAGGTTTGCAGCAGCAAGGTCAGCGCCGTGCCGAGTCGCAGCTCGTGCAGCAATTCGCGAAAGCCCGCCTTTTCGCCCTTCAGGTGGCGCCGCAGAGCGCTCTCGCTGGTGCCCAGACGCTGGCACACCTCGCCGATTTCCCACGCGCGCGCGAGGTCGGCGGAAAGCAGCGTGCGCACGCGCCGGCTCCAGCTCTCCCCCGAGAATGCGTAAGAAAGCAATCGAGGATTTTTCTTGGCCAGGATCAGAAGGATCTCCAGCAAGCGGTGATCGCGCAGGTGCGGATCGCCGTTGCTGCCGAGGTAATGCTTCACCGCCTCGACCAGCGTGGCATCGTGTTCAAACTTGAGTATGCCTGCCTCATGCCGCTCTGCGGCCGGTTCGATCCGGTGCGCCAGGCGCAGTCGCTCCAGATCGTCATCCTGGAACGGAATAATCAGCGCCTTGTAATAATGGCCGCGCGGGTCGATCTCGTTGCGCATGGAAAAACAGGTCGGCGCCGGGACGGTGATGATGGTTCCCACTTCGCACGTCATCGTCCCCGGCGTATCGAATATCAGCTTGCGGCCCGACAGGACTATGATGATGCACGGTTCATCAAACGGGATCTGCCGGATGTGGACGGAATTGTCGCAGGCGATCAATCCGAAATTCTTGAGCGGTGTTTTGCCCTGTGGGTTGAGCGATTCCGTTTTGAGCGTTTCGATTAGAGCCAGAATTTTGTCCATACAACGTTTTCCCTAGTTGCAGGATAACCAAAATTAGACATCCACCAGCTTATCCAGCCAGCGGATCTCACACAAGTCGCACTCATATGGGTAGCCCGGATAGAGCGCAGCGCAATCCGGGAATCGACGAGGATGCCCCCGGGTTTCGGCCCTTCGGGCCTATACCCGGGCTACATGAGATGGCATTGAAAATAAAAAAGGGGCCGAAGCCCCTTTTTTAACTGCTTAAGTGCGAAACGCTCAGACCGACTCTTCTTCCAGCGCCTTCATGGACAGGCGGATGCGGCCCTGCTTGTCCACTTCCAGCACCTTGACCCTGACGACTTCGCCTTCTTTTAGTTTGTCGCCGACATTCTCCACGCGCTCGCGCGAGATCTGCGAGATGTGCACCAGACCGTCCTTGCCGGGCAGGATGGTAACGAAGGCGCCGAAATCCATGAGTTTGGCGACCTTGCCTTCGTAGATCATGCCGACTTCGATATCCGCCGTGAGCTGCTTGACGCGCCGGCACGCTTCCTGCGCCGCGGCGTTGTCGGCCGAGGCGATCTTGACCGTGCCGTCGTCCTCGATGTCGATGGTGCAGCCGGTCTCCTCGCACAACGCGCGGATAA
>JBBTKS010000174.1:3160-4886 GCA_038058885.1 Pseudomonadota bacterium | reverse complement strand
CCGAGCCGCCCTTACCGATCACGTCGCGGATGCGTTCCGGGTTGATCTTGATGGCAATGATGCGCGGCGCGTATTCCGACAGCTCGGCGCGCGGCGCGGAAATCGCCTTGCTCATCTCGCCGAGAATATGCAGCCGCCCTTCTTTGGCCTGCTTGAGCGCGGCATCCATGATTTCCTTGTTGATGCCTTCGATCTTGATGTCCATCTGCAGCGCGGTCACGCCGTTGGTGGTGCCGGCCACCTTGAAATCCATGTCGCCGAGGTGGTCCTCGTCGCCAATGATGTCGGTGAGTACCGCGAAGCGCTTGTCTTCCTTGATCAGGCCCATGGCGATGCCGGCCACCGGCGCCTTGATCGGCACGCCGGCGTCCATCATCGACAGCGAGGCGCCGCAAACGCTGGCCATGGAGCTGGAGCCGTTAGACTCGGTGATTTCGGACACGATGCGCAGCACATAGGGATACACCGCCATGTCCGGCAGCACCGCAATGATGGCGCGCTTCGCCAGACGCCCGTGACCGACCTCGCGGCGCTTGGGGCTGCCGACGCGGCCGACTTCGCCCACCGAGTACGGCGGGAAGTTGTAGTGCAGCATGAACGGTTCTTTGCGTTCGCCTTCCAGCGCGTCGATGATCTGCGCGTCGCGGCCGGTGCCGAGCGTGGTCACGACCAGCGCCTGGGTCTCGCCGCGCGTGAACAGCGCCGAGCCGTGGGTGCGCGGCAGCACGCCGGTGCGGATGGTGATCGGGCGCACGGTGCGCGTGTTGCGCCCGTCGATGCGCGGTTCACCGGACAGAATCTGATCGCGCACGGTGCGGTATTCGATGTCGCCGATAATTTTCTGCACTTTTTCCTTGGTGCCCGCGGGTGCGCCTTCGGCGGCATGCTTGCCGACGGCCATCTCGTGGATTTCGGCCACGCGATCCTGGCGGGCGCCCTTCTCTTTAATACGATAGGCCTCGGCGATGAGCGGACCGAATTCCGTTTGCATGGCATTCTTGAGCGCGCTGTCCTCGACCGGCGGCTGCCAGGCCCAGGCTTGCACACCGGCCTCTTCCACCAGTTCGTTGATCGACTTGATCGCCACCTGCATCTGCTCGTGGCCGAACATCACGGCGCCGAGCATGGTTTCTTCCGACAGCTCCCTGGCCTCGGATTCCACCATCAACACCGCTTTCACGGTGCCGGCGACGACGAGGTTGAGCTGCGAGTCGACGAGTTCCTTGTTGCCCGGATTGAGCAGATACTTGCCATCCTTGTAGCCCACGCGCGCGGCGCCGATGGGGCCGTTGAACGGGGCGCCCGACAGCTTGAGCGCCGCGGAGGCGCCGAGCATGGCGACGATATCCGCATCGATGTCCGGATCCACCGAGATCACGGTGGCGATAATCTGGACTTCGTTGGTGAATCCTTCCGGAAACAGCGGGCGGATGGGACGGTCGATGAGGCGCGAGGTGAGGATTTCTTTTTCCGAGGGGCGGCCTTCGCGCTTGAAGAATCCGCCCGGGATGCGGCCGGCGGCGAAGGTTTTTTCCTGATAATCCACCGTCATGGGGAAGAAATCCTTGCCCGGCATCGGTTCCTTCATCGTCACCGCGGTCGCGAGCACAATGGTTTCGCCCATGCTGGCCAGACAGGCGCCGCTGGCCTGGCGAGCGATCTCGCCGGTTTCCAGGGTGACGGTGTGACTGCCGTACTGAAATGATTTGGTAATTTTTGCCAAGAC
>JBBTKS010000174.1:0-3060 GCA_038058885.1 Pseudomonadota bacterium | reverse complement strand
GTTCTTCAGGTACTCGAGCAGCTGGCGCCGCTTGTTGACCATCTTCAGAAGACCGATGCGCGAATGGTGATCTTTGGGATGTGTCTGAAAGTGAGCGGATAATTCTTCGATTTGGGTGGACAGCAGGGCAACCTGGACCTCCGGCGAACCGGTGTCTCCATCGTGAGTCTGGTATTCCTGCATGACCTTTGCCTTGGTCTCGCGGGGGACGGTCATCAATATTTACCTCAGTATGCTGTCAGTTACGCTTCGGAGGGCGCGTATTCTACCTGCGGGGGCACCCCGCCTCAACCGCCAATATCGGGTCCGAACGCGCCGGACGGACCACGGAAAAAAGTGCTCTTTCAGGGGCTTTCAGTGAGGGCCAGCAAGCGGCGCGGGGCCACCTGACCGTCGTCCAGCACCTGCCCCATGCCCAGAAAGCGGCTGTCGCCTTCGTATAACCGCACCCAGCCGGGCGCCAGACCGTGACGCGCCGATACCGACTGTCCCTGCTTCAGATAATGCGCCGCGAGCGACGTCAGGTGCACGTCCGGCACCGCATGCAACACACTGTCCACCGGCTGAAGCAGTTGTGCCCGTTCCGCCGGGCTCGCCAGCGCCTCCAGCTGATCCAGCGAGACGGCCTTGTCGATCGACGCATCACCGCTCGCGAGGCGGCGCAGTTGCACCACGTGCGCCCCGCAACCCAGGATTTCGCCCAGATCGTGCGCCAGGGTGCGGATGTAAGTGCCCTTGGAACAGGCGATTTCCAGCGTCAGCAGATCGTCCTGAAACCCGAGCGTCTTGATCTCATGCACGGTCACGGGCCGCGGCTCGCGCTCGACTTCCATGCCGGCGCGCGCCAGTTTGTACAGCGCCTCGCCGTTGTGCTTGATCGCCGAATACATGGGCGGTATCTGCTCGATCTCGCCCTTGAATTTGGTCAAGGCCTTTTCGATATCGCGCAAACCGACGGTGACGGGCCGGGTGGCGGTCACCTCGCCCTCGCTGTCGAAGGTCGTGGTGCTCACGCCCAGCTTGAACACGGTCCAGTAACGCTTGTCCGCATTCAGCAGAAACTGCGTCAGCTTGGTAGCCTCGCCGAAAAAAAGCGGCAGCAGCCCGGTGGCGATGGGATCGAGACTGCCCGTGTGTCCGGCTTTGCAGGCATTCAGCAGCCGCTTCACGGTCTGCAGCGCCTGATTCGAGGTCAGCCCGACGGGCTTGTCGAACAGCAGCACTCCGTTCACGGCGTCACACTTACGTCGTTGCTGCTTCACTGATTCGATATTCTCATGCTACAAAAAAATTCACGGTATTTTGTAGGGTGGGCATCGCCCACCAACACGGCTTCGCCAGCTGTCCGACGGTGGGCGGTGCCCACCCTACATTCTACCGCGTCGCAATTACGTCGTTGCCGCTTCACTCTTCATTATCCTTATGCTGCTTGTCTTCGGCCATCGCCTGGTCGATCAGGCTGTCGATGCGCGCGCCGCGCTCCACGGATTCATCGAAATAAAACCGCAGCACCGGCACGCTGCGCAACGTCACCTGCCCCATGAGCGCGTGGCGCAGGAAACCGGCGGCGCGGTTGAGCGACCTGGTCACCCGTTTCGCCTCGACCGAACCGCTCAGCAACGAGAAGTAAATCCGCGCGGATGACATATCGCGTGAAACTTCCGCGCCCGTTATCGTGATCTCGTGTGCATGCGGATCGTCGAGCTCGCGCGGGATCAGCATGGCCAGCTCGCGTTTGATGAGTTCCGCGACGCGTCGCGGGCGATTGGAGACTTTATGCATGACTACAAAAAAATAGACAGGATTAACAGGATTAACAGGATAAAGGCTTAACGGACCCAGGTTTTAATCCTGTAAATCCTGTTAATCCTGTCCATTAGATTCTTACAACGTCCGGGCGACCTCGACCTTTTCGAACACTTCGATGTGGTCGCCCACCTTCACGTCGTTGTAATTCTTGACCGCGATGCCGCACTCGAGCCCGGCTTTCACTTCGCCGGCGTCGTCCTTGAAGCGGCGCAGGGATTCGAGTTCGCCCTCGAAGATCACCACGTTGTCGCGCAGCACGCGGATCGGGCGGTTGCGCCGCACCACGCCTTCGACCACGTAGCAACCGGCGACCGCGCCCATCTTCGGCGAACGGAACACATCGCGCACCTCGGCCAAACCGAGCAGCTGTTCCTTGAACTGCGGCTTCAGCATGCCGGTCATGGCGGCCTTGACTTCGTCCACGGCGGTATAAATGACGTTGTAGTAGTGAACGTCCACCCCTTGATGCTCGATCAACTTGCGCGCCGTGCTGTCGGCGCGGACATTGAAACCGATAATGATCGCGCTGGACGCCACGGCCAGGTTCACGTCGGATTCGGTGATGCCACCGACCATGCCGTGGATCACCTTGACCCTGACCTCGGGGGTGGAGAGCTTTTCGAGCGAGACGGTGAGCGCTTCGATCGAGCCCTGCACGTCCGCCTTGATGATGAGGTTCAGCGGCTTGGCCTCTTCGCTCTCTTTCAACTGCACGAACACGTCGGACAGCTTCGCCGCCTGCTGGCGCGCGAGTTGCACGTCCTTGAACTTGCCCTGGCGGTAAAGCGCGATCTCGCGCGCCTTGCGCTCGGACTCCACCACCATGACTTCTTCGCCCGCGTTCGGCACGCCGGAAAGTCCCTGGACTTCCACGGGGATGGACGGTCCGGCCTCTTTCACCGTACGGCCTTTTTCATCGCTCATGGCGCGCACGCGCCCGAACTCGCGCCCGGCGAGTATCACGTCGCCCTTGCGCAGGGTACCGCGCTGCACCAGCACCGTGACCACCGGACCGCGGCCCTTGTCGAGGCGCGCCTCCACCACCAGACCCGCGGCGGGGCCGGTCTTGGGAGCCTTCAGCTCCAGCACTTCGGCCGTCAGCAGCACGGATTCGAGCAGCTTGTCGATGCCTTCGCCGGTCTTGGCGGAGACGTTCACAAAGATTTCATTGCCGCCCCATTCCTCGGCGACGACTTCGTGCTTGGTGAGTTCCTGGCGCACGCGATCGGGCTGTGCCTCCGGCTTGTCGTT
>JBBTKS010000173.1:0-4431 GCA_038058885.1 Pseudomonadota bacterium | reverse complement strand
TTCTTTTTGTTTTCAAGCAGTTTATAGATTATCGGCGTGAGGATGATTTCCATGGCAAAGCCCATCTTGGCGCCGGGCACGACGATGGTATTGGGGCGGGACATGAACGATCCCTGGATCATGCTCAAAAAGTAGGGAAAATCGACATTCTTCGGATCGCGGAAACGGATCACGACCAGACTCTCGTCCGGCGTGGGGATGTCGCGCGCGATGAAGGGGTTGGAGGTGTCCACGACCGGCACGCGCTGAAAGTCGATGTGCGAGCGCGAGAACTGCGGGGTGATGTAGTGCACGTAATCGTACATGCGCCGCAGAATGGTATCCACCACGGCCTCGGCGGAGTAGCCGCGCTCGGCGGTATCGCGCTGAATCTTCTGGATCCATTCTAGGTTGACGATCGGCACCACGCCGACCAGCAGATCCACCCACTTGGCGACATCCACCCCGGCCTTGGCGTCCACCACGCCGCCGTGCAGGCCTTCATAGAACATGAGATCGGTGCCGGAGGGAATATCTTCCCAGGGAGTGAACTCGCCGGCCTTGAGCGCCGCGCCAAGCCGCTTGTTGTGTTCGGCGGCCTCCTCTTCGCTGTGCAGGTAGTAGCGTTTCTTGCCAGTGCCGGTTTCGCCGTAGGCCTTGAACTGTTTCTCCATCTCATCGAACAGGTTGGCCTCGGGACCGAAATGGCTGAAGTTGCGGTTGCCGCCGGCCTCGGCTTTTGTCATCGCCTGGCGCATCTCGGCGCGGTTGAAGCGGTGGAAGCTGTCGCCTTCCACGACCGCCGGACTGATCTGCGCCCGCCGGAAAATGTGCTCGAAAGCGCGTTTGACGGTGGTGGTGCCGGCGCCGCTCGAACCGGTGATGGCGATGATCGGATGCTTCTGGGACATCGATAGAGTTCCTTCAGGTCGCTGAAAGCGGCACATTCTACCTCAGGGAGATTATTGTGGCGGCAAAAATTTTACTTGAGTATGCCGGTAAGTTATGATTTTTACAGGCCAGAACCGAAGCTGCAAAGCCGCCACAAAAATCGGAAATCTTAATGTTTTTGCTATTGACCCGGCATGCCTGTAATGGATATTGGGCAATATCCCGTCGTAACCACCTTCATTTACGAGCAATTATGCCGGGTCAATGGCGGATACCACAGCGCCGGGCGGGTGACCGCCCGGCGCTGTGTCAGGCGGCGTACCCGGGGTTGCCGGCGGCGCCTTTGAGCCGGGGAATATAGGGCTGGCCGACACGGACGGTTTTCGCGGCGCGCAGATAGTCGGCCACGACGTCCCACACCGGCTTGCCGGGCTCGATCGGCTGGACGCTGGCCCAGCCGGCGACCCGGTATTTTTTCGCGGCATCGAGCGGTTTGCCTTTTATCGTCATATCCTGGATGCGCCGGCCGTGCGTCTGGGCGAGGTCGAGCGTGTACCGCAGGCCGCCGACGCGCACCATGTCGCCGCCCTGTTGATAATACGGATCGGGGTGGTACAGGTTGTCGGCGATGTCTTCCATGATGATCTTGATCTGTTCGCCGCTGAGCTGGTTCACGGTGGCGGTGGCGTAGGTGATGGCGGTCTGGTCCATCAGGTGCTCCAGGGTGATCGCGTCGCCCGGCAGCAGCGTGGTGCCCCAGCGGAAGCCGGGCGAGAACGCCATGTCCGCGCCCTGCACCGCGAGCAGCGCATCGATGATCAGCTGATCGAAGGTGCCGTTGAAATTGCCGCGGCGGTAAAGCAGCCCTTCGGTCACCGCGAGTTTCTCGGCGAGCTTGTCCTGGAACGGCGCTCGCACTTTTTCGATATAGGCGGCCATTTCCTTGTCGGGCGCCAGCAGGTTGGCGAACACCGGCAGCAGCTTGTAGCGGTAATCCGTCACCCTTCCGCCCTTCACTTCAAGATCCAGCACCGACAGGAACTTGCTGTTGGAACCGGTGTTGATGACCAGCGTCCGGCCGCCACGGTTTTTCACGAGGGACGGCGCCGGCACGGCGTCATGCGTATGTCCGCCGAGGATGGCGTCGATGCCGCGCACGCGGCTTGCCATCTTGAGGTCCACGTCCATGCCGTTGTGCGACAGCACCACGACGACTTGCGCGCCCTTGCCACGCACCTCGTCCACCATCTTCTGCATGTGATCGTCGTTGATGCCGAAGGTCCAGTCCGGAATGAGATAGCGCGGGTTGGCGATCGGCGTGTACGGGAATGCCTGGCCGATGATCGCGACCGGCACCTTGTTGATCTCGCGGATGACGTAGGGCTTGAAGATCAGTTCGCCCCAGGTGGCGTCGCTGACGTTCTGCGCCAGAAATTCGATGCGTCCCTTCAGGTCATTATCGACGATCTGCTTCACGCGTTCGGCGCCGTAGGTGAATTCCCAGTGCCCGGTCATGATGTCCACGCCGAGGAGCTTTTGCGCATCGACCATGTCCTGTCCCTTGGTCCACAGCGAGGTGGCCGACCCCTGCCAGGTGTCGCCACCGTCCAGCAGCAGCGTGCGCCCCGGGCGGCTGGCGCGCAGGTTTTTCACCAGTGTGGCGAGGTGCGCAAAGCCGCCGATCTTGCCGTAGCGGCGCGCGGCCTGCTCGAAATCGAGATAGGTGAAGGCGTGCGCTTCGATGGAACCGGGCGCGATCTTGAAATATCTGAGCAATGCTTCGCCCACCAGATGCGGTGGTTTTCCGCGCGCCGCGCCCACCCCGATATTAATGTTGGGTTCGCGGAAGTAGGTCGGCATCAACTGCGCATGGCAATCGGTCATGTGCAGCAGGGAGACATGGCCGAATGGCGGCACGTCGTAAAGACTCCCCGCCTTGCTGTCGTCGGCCAGTGCCTTGCGGCCGGTTACGCCGTTGTCGAACACGAGGCCGGCGGCGGCCCCCACGGCGAGCATCTGCAGGAATTCGCGTCGCGAAAGACTCATTGTTTTATTCCGTTTCTGGTAGCTGTCAGAAAAATAAAAAATTTAACGGGTGGAATCCGGCCTTGTTCCCTGGTTGCGGTGGGACGCGTGGAGGTATCTGCCTATTCCTTGCGAATAATGAAATACAAAATAAAAAACCCGGCGCTACACCGCCGGGTTTTTAATGAGCGCCCGGCGCGGTCTAGTTGCGCATAGCCGGCGCCGTCAGGGGCAGGCTACTGCTCATGTAAGTTTCGTAGAACTGCAGATTGTTGTAGACCTCGCTGCCGTGTTTGAAGGGTTTGGCGCGCACCTGCGAGTTACAGGTCTTGTAGCGCTGGTGAATGGTTTCCAGACGGCCCCAATCCAGACGCTGGGCCGGCCACGCCGTGGTGTGGCCGAGCGCGGCGCTGAGCGGCTGGTTGCCGCCGAAGTTCTTGCCCGCCAGCTCCATATGACAATTGGCGCAGGAAAAATTAAGCTGACCGCGACGCGACCACCAGAATTTTTTTCCTTCCTCGTAGGCCTTGACGGCCCCGGGGCTGGAAACGTCGAGCTTGACGCGCTGTCCTTGCGATAGAGAGTAAAAATACGCGGTCAGCTGGGCCAGCTTGACGCGCGCGCCCTGATTTTTGTCGAGATCGGTGAACTCGGGCTCCCCGTTTTTCTTGAGGCAGTCGTTCAGGTCCATTTCGGCGGTGCGCACCTTCTGGCCGGCCTCGTCCCAGTAAGGGTAGCCCTGGGCGATGTTCTTGCCGCCGTTCTTGAAGCAGCCGGCGAAGGTCTTGCCGTTCTTGAACGGGGTTTCCCACGTCTTCTTGCCGATGGCGAGTCCCAGCTCAAACGGCGGGAATTCGTTATACATTGTCCATTGTTCCTTGTAGACCTCAAAATCCGGCAGGGCATAGAGGCCGTTTGAGTACTCATCGAACGGGACGGTGGGGAATTTCTTTTTGAAGAAAGCCTGGAAATTCTTGAGGTCGGTGGCCGGATCGGCGAAGGTCGCAGGCGATGTTGCCGCGAACACGCCCAGAACAGCCATGAACAGGAATATTTTTTTCATCGCGGATTCTCCTATGGTGAATGCTCGGACCTGATCGAACGCAGCGTTCCATCAGTTGATGGTTGTTTCCTCGCTGCCGCTCTCTCCCTTGTTGTCGCTCCAGGTGACCTTGAGTTTGGCGCCGGGTTTGGCGCCCTTGAGCTTGATGCCGATCAGAGGGTCCTTGGAAACCGCCGTGCTGAGATCGGTCGAGGCGACTTCCTTGCCGTTCAGGAAAAAGCTCATCTTCTGGATGAAATGCGGCGGGACTTTTTCCTTGGTTTTGGGGTCCGTGCGCAGCCCGGTTTCCATCGGGTGGCTCACCAGCACCAGAACGTCGGTCACGCCGTCCTGAGTCTTGGTCCGGATTTTCGTCTGCTTGTCTGTTGCCATGTCGTGTTCCTCAGCGATATTCGTTTGAAGTCTTCGGGCCTATCCGCCGCACCCACCCACCGTCACCTTGATGTTCTGCCGGGCGGTGTAGAGCTTGCCGC
>JBBTKS010000172.1:0-3639 GCA_038058885.1 Pseudomonadota bacterium | reverse complement strand
TGCTCGCGACCTTCCGCGACAAGAACACGGTGCGCCACTACGCCTTCGCGTTTTTTCTTGCCATGAACGGCCTGCGCGCGACCGAATACGCTATCCATGGCACCTACAGCGGGGAAATCCTGGAGATGATGGTGGTCAGCGCGCCGTTTCTCGCCGTGACGCTCTGGTTCAGCAACCAATTGCACCTGCACATCAATGAGCAAGTCTTCCGGCGCGTAGTGGCGTGGATGATTCTGCTCGGTGGCATGTCGCTTTTTTACCGATAGAACAGGGTGCGCGCGCAGCGCGCAACGGCTCGCCCCCTTCTCCCCTTGCGGGAGAAGGGATGGGGATGAGGGGTACCCCTCTCCCGCAAAGGGAGAGGGAACCTGCTAACCTGAATTTTTCAACATTTTGCCGGCCTGCCCTATAATCCCGGCCAATCCATCAGGATCAGACCATGCTGCTTCGCATCCCTTCCGTGCTGGCCCCCGGCCCATTGGATACGATCAGGAAACTGCTCGCCAGCGCCAGTTTCGTCGACGGGAAACTTTCCGCCGGCGTCGCGGCCAAACGCGTCAAGCACAATGAAGAACTGGACAAGCGCGCGCAACAGACGGACATGCTGAACAACATCGTCATGAGCAGCCTGGTACAGCATCCGGTTTATCGCAGCGGCGCTCTGCCGCTGCACGTGGCCGCGCCCTTTTATGCGCGCTATACGCCGGGCATGTCCTACGGCGACCATCTGGATGACCCCATGATGGGCGCTGATGGGGTACTTTATCGTTCGGATATCGCCATCACGGTTTTTCTGAACGAACCGGACAAATACGACGGCGGCGAGCTGACGATCCGCACCGCCTTCGGCAGCAACGAGGTCAAGCTGCCGGCGGGCGATGCCGTGATGTACCCTTCTTCCAGCCTGCATCATGTGAACGAGGTCACGCGCGGGGAGCGGCTGGTGGCCGTGACCTGGGTGCAGAGCCTGGTGCGCGATCCGGCCAGGCGCGAACTGTTGTACGAGCTCAACCAGGCGCGCGAAAAAATGTTGCAGAACTCCCCCGACGCCGAGGAAACCGCCAAGGTCAATACCGCTTACATGAACCTGATACGCATGTGGGGAGATATTTAGAGGTTATATCAAAACAATGTAGGGTGGGCACTGCCCACCATCTGAGCACAATCGAAGCCGCACGTGGTGGGCGATGCCCACCCTACAAATGCTGATACGCATGTGGGGAGACATTTAGGCAGGAGGGCTGATCGTGAAATACAAGGTATTCAAGAACGACGCGGAATGGAAAAAAATCCTGACGCCGGAACAATACAAGGTCGCGCGCCAGAAAGGCACCGAGCCCGCGTTCACCGGCCGGTATCACGACTGCAAGGACAAGGGCGTTTACCGGTGCGTCTGCTGTGGGGCGGAACTTTTCAGTTCCGACGCCAAATTCGATTCCGGCACCGGCTGGCCCAGCTTCCACTCCCCGATGAAATCCGAGAACGTCGCCGAGGAGGTGGACAGCAGCTTTTTCATGCGTCGCACCGAGGTGCATTGCAACCAGTGCGGCGCGCATTTGGGGCACGTGTTTCCCGATGGTCCGCAACCGACGGGCATGCGCTACTGCATCAATTCAGCCTCGCTCAAGCTGGAAAAGAAATAAGGCTCTTCAGGGTATGATGCGGGTATTGGTGTTTCTGCCTTTGCCTGACCCGCGCCAATGCCCGGAACGGCCGAATATTCCGTGGTGGATTTACAATTCAACACAAGGTAAGGCTTGATTGTTCCGTCAATACCGCGATAATTCCGCCAGATTGAATCCCGCATACAAACAGGACTGAGCGTAGGTGACATGAAACGAATCGAACATGCGTTGGAAGTCCTGATATTCAACTGCCGCTGGTTGCTGGCGCCGTTCTATCTCGGGCTGGTCGGCGGTGTACTGATCCTGCTCATCAAATTCAGCCAGGAATTCTTCCACCTCGTGCCGCATGTCCTGAGCGCCCCGGAGTCCGACATCATTCTCATGATCCTGACGCTGGTGGACATGTCGCTGGTCGCGAACCTGCTGCTCATCATCATCTTCAGCGGCTATGAGAACTTCGTGTCCAAGATCGACACCGCCGGCCACGAGGACCGCCCGGACTGGATGGGCAAGGTGGATTTCTCCGGCCTCAAGATCAAGGTGATCGCCTCGATCGTCGCGATCTCCGCCATCGAACTCCTCAAGGCATTCGTCAACGTCAGCAACGTCGGCACCCCGGGCACGCCGGGCATCTGGATGATCGAGGACAAACAACTCGCCTGGAAGGTCGGCATTCACTTTACCCTCGTGCTCTCGGGCGTGCTGTTCGCGCTCATGGACAAGATCGCCGAGAGCACTCCCAAGCACGGCGGCAAGAAGCACGGTACTTAAAACAAACGCGCCTTTGCTGGCGCACGTCAGGGGAGAAACAGGCCAGGCTCTTAGGGGCCTGGTGTTCGTTGGGGACAGGAGGTCTTATGTCCGGCATATACCACGATGGAAACCGGCAGCTGCAGGACCAGTTCGACACCCGGCGTCTCGCCGACCGGCTCGATGAAGCCATCGTGCAGGACAGCATCATGCCCAGCGACAAAGATTTCATCGAACGCCTGGACATGTTCTTCATCGCCACGGTGGACGAGCGCGGCCACACCAACTGCTCCTACAAGGCGGGTGACCCCGGCTTTGTGCGCGTGCTGGACGAGCATACCCTCGCGTTTCCCAATTACGACGGCAACGGCATGTATCTCACCATGGGCAATATCCTCACGACGCGCCAGGCGGGATTGCTGTTCATCGACTTCGAAAACCAGAAGCGCATGCGGCTGAACGGCGAAGCCACGCTGCACCGGGACGATCCGCTCATGGCGGAATATCCGGAAGCGCAGTTCATCGTGCGCGTGCGCGCACGCGAGGTGTTCGCCAACTGCCCGCGCTACATTCACAAGATGAAGCTGGTGCAGCGCTCGCGCTTCGTGCCGCAGCAGGAGTGCCCCACGCCCGTTCCCGGCTGGAAAAAAGGCGAGTGGGTCGCGGACACCCTGCCTGAAAACGACCCGGCGCGCGACGCCAAGCGCGAGGTGATTTGACCGCTAGCCGGAATCGTCGCAGCGCGATCGTTATTGTTTTACCGTAGGATGAAACGATGCCTTCCTTTGATGTGGTTTCTGAACTCAACATGCAGGAAGTGACCAACGCGGTCGATCAGGCCAGCCGCGAGATCGCCACGCGCTTTGATTTTAAAGGCGTGAACGCCGGATTCGAGCGCACAGATAACGTGGTGACGATGATTGCCGAGGTGGATTTTCAGCTCAAGCAGATGTATGACATCCTGCTGCTGAAACTGGCCAAGCGTGGAGTTGCTCTCGCCTGCTTGAAAGCGGATGAGCCTGTCATTTCCCTGAACCAGGCGCGTCAGCTTGTCACCCTGCGCCAGGGGATCGATGCCCCGCTGGCGAAGGAAATCGTTAAAACGATCAAAGACTCGAAGCTGAAAGTACAGACCTCGATCCAGGGCGATATCGTGCGCGTGACCGGCAAGAAGCGGGACGACCTGCAGCAGGTCATCGCCCTGCTGCGCAAGGCTGAGCTGAATATGCCGCTGCAGTTCACTAACTTTCGGGATTAAGATTCG
>JBBTKS010000171.1:0-1000 GCA_038058885.1 Pseudomonadota bacterium | reverse complement strand
AGGGCGGCAGATAGAGCGGCGACGGTTTTATTAAACATGAGTCTTAATCACCGCAAAGGCGCAAAGAAAGGCGGGAACGGCGCATCGCGCCGGATAAACAAGGTATTTTACTTATATTCATCTTTGCGCTCTTTGCGTCTTTGCGGTGTGAGTTATTCTATTACCTTGGGCACCAGGTACAGGCCGGCCTCGACCGCCGGGGCGATTTTCTGGAACTTCTCGCGCTGGTCGGCTTCGGTGACCGCGTCCGCGCGCAGCCGCAGGCCCGCCTCATTGGGGTGGGCCATGGGTGCCACGCCCGCGGTATCCACGGCGTTCATCTGCTCGATCAGCCCGAGGATGCGGGACAGGGATTCGGCGTAGGCGTCGGCCTCCGGCTCGGTGATGTGCAAACGCGCAAGATGCGCGATTTTGCGTACCTGCTCGCGGTTCAGAGACATGGAAATGTAGTATGTATTTTATATTTTAGGTTATGGAAACGGCCGCTCCCGCGCATCCTGTACTCGCGATGTACAGGGACGTACAAGTGTCGCGAGAGGCAGGAAGCCGGGAGCGACCGGCATTCGTACATCCCGGTACCGCACAAATTACCACATTCGTCCCGCCGGTTGAACCGCCCGACCGCGGTTGATACAGTTAGCGCCGATTCAAGTACAATCGTGCCGGGTCAATAACGCCTTCAAGGACTGATTTCTTCTCATGTTTCTCAAAAGCTTCCGTGGATTTTTCTCCAGCGATATCGCCATCGATCTGGGTACCGCCAACACCTTAATCTTCGTGCGCGACAAGGGCATCGTGCTGAACGAACCTTCGGTCGTCGCCATCCGTCAGGATTACACCAGCCGCAACAATCGTTCCATCCTGGCCGTCGGCGTCGAGGCCAAGAAGATGCTCGGCCGCACGCCGGGATCGATCCAGGCGATACGGCCGATGAAGGAAGGCGTCATCGCCGACTTCACCGTCACCGGCGAGATGCTCAAGTATTTCATCCGCAAGGTGC
>JBBTKS010000170.1:0-2968 GCA_038058885.1 Pseudomonadota bacterium | reverse complement strand
CATGGGCGAACTCGGGCCGGCGGCCGCCGACATCCATTTTCGCGTCGGCGAACTCGCCCACCGCATCGGCGTCCAGCGTCTTTTCGCCATCGGCGAACTGAGCCGCATCGCCGTGGGCGCCTTCGGCAAGGGCGCGCGGCATTTCGAAACGCACGCGGCGCTGATCGAGGCGCTGCAGGATTGTCTGCACGCGGAAATGACGGTGCTCGTCAAGGGCTCGCGCGTCATGCGCATGGAGCGGATCGTCGCCGGCATCACGAAACCATCGCCGGCCACGGTCGAGAACGGGAGGAATCGCTAAGTGTTGTATTACCTGTTCGAGACGCTGACGCGGGACTTCTCGTTCTTCAACGTCTTCCGCTATCTCACGCTGCGCGGGATTCTCGGCGTGTTGACGGCGCTCGGGATCAGCTTCTGGATCGGCCCGGCGGTAATCCGCCGCCTGGGCTATCGCCAGCTCGGCCAGACGGTGCGCAAGGACGGGCCGCAGAGTCACCTGTCCAAGGCCGGCACGCCGACCATGGGCGGCGCGATGATTCTCATCGCCGTATTCATCGCCACGCTGCTGTGGGCGGATCTTTCCAACCGCTTCGTGTGGGCGGTGCTGTTCACCACCGCGGCCTTCGGCGCCATCGGCTGGGTGGACGATTACAAGAAGATCATCAACAAGGATCCGCGCGGGATCGGCGCCAAGGCCAAGTTTTTCTGGCAGACGGTTGCCGGCCTGGGCACGGCGCTGTTTCTTTACTACACCGCCAAGAGCCCGGCCGAGACCGCGCTCATTGTGCCGGTGTTCAAGAACATCGTGATCGACCTGGGCCCGATGTACATCCTGTTCGCGTACTTCGTGATCGTGGGTTCCAGCAACGCCGTGAACCTCACGGACGGTCTCGACGGCCTGGCGATCATGCCGACGGTCATGGTGGCGGGAGCGCTCGGCGTCTTCGCCTACGTCATGGGCCACGCCAAATTTTCCGCCTATCTCGGTTTTCCCTATATCGCCGGGGCGGGCGAGGTGCTCGTGTTCTGCGGCGCCATCGTCGGCGCCGGGCTCGGGTTTCTCTGGTTCAACACCTATCCGGCGATGGTGTTCATGGGAGACATCGGCGCGCTGGCGCTGGGCGCGGCGCTCGGCACCATTGCCGTGTCGGTGCGCCAGGAGATCGTGCTGTTCATCATGGGCGGCGTGTTCGTGATGGAGACGGTGTCGGTGATGCTGCAGGTGGCGTCGTTCAAGCTCACGGGCAAGCGCATCTTTCGCATGGCGCCGCTGCATCACCATTTCGAACTGAAGGGCTGGCCCGAGCCGCGGGTGATCGTGCGCTTCTGGATCATCTCGCTGATCCTGGTGTTGATCGGGCTGGCGACGCTCAAAATACGGTGAGGAGTAAGGAGTGAGGAGTGAATACGTAATGGCTGAAGAGGATAAACGCGAGAACGAGGCAGGGCGTGTTACGCCTCACCCCTCACGCCTCACCCCTCGCGCGCTGGTGGTGGGCCTCGGGCTCACGGGGATGACCTGCGTGCGTCACCTCGTTGCGCGCGGCTATGACGTCACCGTGGTGGATACACGCGCAGAACCACCGAAGCTCGATGAACTCAAGCGCGAATTTCCGCGCGTGGCGGTGCATACCGGCGGACTGCCGGCCGCGATCTTCAGCGATCCGGGACTGCTTGTGGTGAGTCCCGGCGTGTCGGTCAAGGAACCGGCCATTGCACGCGCCGTCGGCGCCGGTACGCAAGCCATCGGTGACATAGAGCTTTTTGCGCGCGAGGCGACGGCGCCGGTGATTGCCATTACCGGTGCCAACGGCAAAAGCACGGTGACGGCGCTCACCGGCGAGATGTGCCGGCGCGCGGGGCTCCAGACCGCCGTGGGCGGCAACATCGGCGTGCCGGCGCTGTCGCTGCTCGGCGATCGGGAGCCGGATGTGTATGTGCTGGAGCTCTCGAGCTTCCAGCTCGAGACCACTCACAATCTCAACGCACGCGCCGCGACGGTGCTCAACATCTCGCCGGATCATATGGACCGTTACGGTGATATCGGCGAATACGCCGCGGCCAAGGCGCGCGTCTTCCGCGGCAACGGGACCATGGTGCTCAATGCCGACGATTCCCTGGTGATGCGTATGCGCCAGTCAGGACGGCGCACGGTCAGTTTCGGTCTGGGATGTCCGATGGAGGCACAGGATTACGGCCTTGATAAAATCCGGGGCGAGACCTGGCTGATGCACGGCACGCAGCCGCTGATGGCCGCGCGCGAAGTGCCGCTCGCCGGCCGGCACAATCTGGCCAACGTTCTGGCGGCGATGGCGTTGGCCGAGACCGCCGGCGTTGTTCCCGAAGACGCCTGCGCCGCGGTGCGTGAATTCAAGGGGCTGCCGCATCGCACCGAGCTCGTGGCCGAGCGTAATGGGGTGCGCTGGTACGACGATTCGAAGGGCACTAACGTCGGCGCGACGGTCGCGGCCCTGAACGGCATGACGGCGCCGGTGATTCTCATCGCCGGCGGGGATGGCAAGGGCCAGGATTTCAGTGAATTGAAACCGGCGTGCGCACAGCATGCGCGCGCCGTGGTGTTGATCGGGCGCGATGCGCCGCTGATCGAGGCCGCCCTCGGCAACGTTGTCACGGCACGCCGCGCCAAAGACATGCACGAGGCCGTGCGCTTCGCCGCCGGACTCGCGCAACCGGGCGACGTGGTGCTGCTGTCGCCGGCCTGCGCGAGCTTCGACATGTTCCGCAATTACGAGCATCGCGCCGAAGTATTCCGCGAAGCTGTGCAAGAGGTAGCGACATGAGCCGCGGAGCAGGGGCCCCACGCAGTGGGGATGCGACCGGCGAATTGGCGCAGGCCGCCGACGGTCTGGTGTATCAGATTCCACGCGCTTTCGGAGGCGGCGACATGAGCCGCGGAGCAGGGGCCCCACGGAGTGGGGATGCGACCGGCGAATTGGCGCAGGCCGCC
>JBBTKS010000169.1:0-1682 GCA_038058885.1 Pseudomonadota bacterium | reverse complement strand
CGCCGCTGAGCGCCCGCACACGGAGGTGCGGGCCGGGCCGAATCGAAGCCACGATGGCGACGCCAGGGAGGGCGTGCCGGCCGTCCGTGGCGTGACCGAAAGACTTCGATATACCCGGCCCCGCCATCCGTGGCGGGGCGCTCGCCGGGACGAAGGTGAGACGGGGTTGTCGCCGAGGCACTTAACGTGCCTCGGCGCCGTCGAACGGGTGCAACGGTTCTTGTTGCGCCCTGGGCCACAATGTAAGTGTCTTCGTCTGTTTCCGCCTCGCCCTGTTAATCCTGTCTATTTCATTTTGTTAGAAGCTCTAAATCTTATCATCTCTGAATTCCGCGCTCTGCGTTCATGTGTGGTATTTGCGGCTCAGGTCGTGCACCGCGTCCACGACCACGGCCACCTTGTCGGGATTGACGTGCGGGTGGATGCCATGACCCAGATTGAAAACCAGACCGCTGCCTTGGCCATAGCTTGCCAGGATGGTATCCACTTCGCGGCGGATGCGTTCCGGCGAGGCGTACAGCAGGGACGGGTCCATGTTGCCCTGCAGCGCCACGCGCCGGCCCACGCGCGCGCGGGCATCGCCCAGGTCGGTGGTCCAGTCGATGCCGAGCGCGTCGGCGCCCGAATCCGCCATGGTTTCGAGCCATTGGCCGCCGTTCTTGGTGAACAGGATCACCGGCACCTGCCTTCCTTCATGCTCGCGCGTGAGACCCTGGACGATCCGCTCCATATAGCGCAACGAGAATTCGCGGTAATCCCGCGGCGTGAGCACGCCGCCCCAGGTGTCGAACAACATCAGGGCCTGAGCCCCGGCCGCGACCTGCGCGTTGAGATACAGCGTGACCGTGCGCGCCAGCACGTCGAGTAACCGATGCATGAGCGGCGGCTGGTCGAACATCATGGATTTGACGAGCCCGAAATCCTTGCTGCCGCCGCCTTCGACCATGTAAGTCGCGAGTGTCCAGGGACTGCCCGCGAAGCCGATCAGCGGGACCTGGCCGTGCAGTTCGCGCCGGATCAGGCGCACCGCATCCATGACGTATTTCAGTTCCGACTCGGGGTCCGGGACCGGCAGCGCCGCGACCTCGGCGGCGGTGCGTACGGGTTTTTTGAACTGCGGGCCTTCACCCTCGGTGAAATAAAGTCCGAGCCCCATGGCGTCGGGGATGGTGAGAATGTCGGAGAAAAGAATCGCGGCATCGAGTGCGAAGCGGCGCAGCGGTTGCAGCGTCACCTCGCAGGCGAGTTCCGGCGTGGTGCAGAGCGTCTTGAAATCGCCGGCCTGCTCGCGCACCGCGCGATACTCGGGCAGATACCGTCCCGCCTGGCGCATGACCCACACCGGCGTCACGTCCACCGGTTGTCTGAGCAATGCGCGCAATAATCTGTCGTTCTTAAGTTCTGTCATAAAGAGATTTCACCGCAAAGGCGCAAAGAGCGCAAAGAAATCATTAAAAGGTAAAATCCGGTGCGAAGCGCCGCTTGTCTTTTCCTTCGCGTTCTTCGCGCCTTTGCGGTGAGCAACGTATTACAGTGGCGCCGGGAGGTCGGAGACGCCCGTCAGATACTTGTCGATGCCGCGCGCCGCCGAGCGCGCCTCGGCGATGGCCCAGACGATGAGCGACTGGCCGCGCTGCATGTCACCGGCGGTGAACACGCCGGGAACGCTGGTCATCCAGTTG
>JBBTKS010000168.1:2553-6612 GCA_038058885.1 Pseudomonadota bacterium | reverse complement strand
CGCCAATCCTCGTAGCCGCCCGCGTATTCGAGCAGCTTGCCGTCACCCTCGAACACTATCGTCTGCGTTACCAGGTTGTCGAGAAACGTGCGGTCGTGGCTCACCAGGAACAGCGTGCCGGAATAGTCCTGCAGCAACGCTTCGAGCAGCTCGAGCGTCTCGATGTCGAGATCGTTGGTCGGCTCGTCGAGCACCAGCAGGTTGGCCGGCTGCGCGAACAACCGCGCCAGCAGCAGGCGGTTGCGCTCGCCGCCGGAGAGCGTGCTCACCGGGGACCGCAACCGTTCCGGCGGAAACAGAAAATTCTGCAAGTAACCGGCGACGTGCTGGGTGCGGCCGTTGATGGTCACGGTCTGGCTGCCGGCGCCGACGCTGTCCATGACCGTCACCTTGGGGTCAAGCTGCGCGCGCTGCTGATCGAAGTACGCGACCTGGAGTTTGGTGCCGCGGCGCAGCTGCCCGCGCGTCGGGGTCAGTTCGCCCAGCAGCAGCTTGATCAGCGTGGATTTGCCGGCGCCGTTGGGGCCGACGATGCCGATGCGGTCGCCGCGCATGACGCGCACCGAGAAATCTTTTATCACGACGCTGTCGCCAAAACTGAAATCGACGTGCTCGGCTTCGAACACCAGCTGGCCGGACTGCCTGCCCTCTTCCAGTTTCAGCTCCACCTTGCCGGCGCGGTTGAGGCGCTGGCGGCGTGCTTCGCGCAGGGCTTCGAGCGCGCGCACCCGTCCCTCGTTGCGCGTGCGGCGTGCCTCGACGCCCTGGCGTATCCACGCCTCTTCCTGGGAGAGCTTCTTGTCGAACAGCGCGTTGTGCTGCGCTTCCACGGCAAGCTGGGCTTGCTTGCGGCGCACGTAGTCATCGTAACTCCCGGGCCAGGAGGTGAGCGCGCCGCGATCGAGCTCGATGATGCGCGTGGCGAGGCGCTTGAGAAACGCGCGATAGTGGCTGACAAACAGCAACGCGCCCGGATAGTCCACGAGGAATTCTTCCAGCCAGGTGATGGCCTCGATGTCCAGATGATTGGTCGGCTCGTCGAGCAGCAGCAAATCCGGTTCGCACACCAGGGCACGCGCCAGCATCGCGCGCCGCCGCCAACCGCCGGAGAGCGCGTGCATGCTGACGTCACCGTCCAGACCCAGGCGTGACAATACCATTTCCACGCGTTGCTCCAGGCGCCAGCCATCGCCGGCTTCGAGTTCGTGCTGCAATTGCGCCAGGCGCTGCGTCAGCGCAGGCGTGTGCGCGTGCGCGAGTTCCGTGGCGGTATGGTGGTATTGCGATATCAGCTGGCCCAGTCCGGCCAGTCCGCCGGCCACGATATCGAATACGGATTCGTCGCTATCGGGGCTGACTTCCTGCGCCAGATGCGCGATGCGCGTGCCGGGGCGAATCCAGAGCTTGCCGTCATCGGGCAAGGCTTCACCGCTCAACAGGCGAATCAACGACGACTTGCCCTCGCCGTTACGCCCCACCAGGCACACCCGCTCGCCACGGCGTATCTCGAGCTTCGCCTGCTCCAGCAACGGACGATGGCCATAAGCCAGGGAAACCTTATCGAGGCGCAGCAAGGGCATGGAGGTATTTACGGACGGATAATGTTCGAGGCGGTGCGGCTCGGGTTCGGATGCATGGCGACGGTGGCCGCCCGCCCATGATACCCGGCCTGCAGGGAGAGATGCCAGCCGTGATTTTGGCGCTAAGGAACCTCTGATTAAGTCTCCCGTTCGCCCTGAGCTTGTCGAAGGGTGAACGGGAGCGCCGTACATGGCAGATGATTTGTCCGTTCATGGTTCGACAGGCTCACCACGAACGAACTAAATCAAAGGCACCCTAAGACGAGTGCCCGCGCCGATATACCTTGTGCGTGAGTTCGCCGGCCAGGCCCTTGGCCACGCTGACCATGACGCCATGAACGGTTTCAGACAGCGAGTCCCGGGCAAAATTGAATATCTGGGGAATGTGCACCGAGCGGCTCAGCATTTTGGTTTCGGCGCTGTAAAGCTCGAGTATATCGCGCAACAGGGATTCGAACTCCGCACGGGAATACAACTGAGCCACCGCCGCGCGAAACCGCGGCGTCACCTCCCATTGCGCGAGCAGACGTCCGGCCGCTTCGAGCAGCCGTTCGATCCGGCGCCGGCGGAACGCTTCGATATCACGGTATTCGATGTGAATGTTGACGGGAAACACCGCGGCCTGTTGCAGAAACTTCTGATCGATCTCGCGCGCCTGTAGCAGAAGCTTCTGGATATCCGCTTCCTGCGGCGCGCTGCCCGCGCGCTGCGCGGCGGCCGCACACATGATCACGAGACGATCCTTCTCGATTTCCTTCCGGACATTGATATCGAGAAACGCCCGGAAAGCCGGCAGCAGCAGCTTGAACAGCGCGTAGTCCCCGAGCCGCGCGGCGGTGCGCGTGCTGAACTCCTGCATCATCGCGCCGCTCATGGCGCACAGGACGCGGACTTTATCCACGGCCGTCGCCCGGTCTGGCGGAGCTAGGGAAGGTTTGAATGATTCGATGTAGGGTGCGTCCCACGCACCATTTTGTCGATCGGTGCGCAGGGCGCACCCTACGTTTTGGATTAATCGGAGATTCCCTAGGGCTTCATCGCCTTGTGAAATCCGATCATCCCGCCCATCAGGGTTTTGCTCGAAACGTTTTCATAGCCGAGATGCCGCAGCAATTGCGACATTTCCTCGGCCGAGTAGAACAGGCTCAACGCATCGATAAAATATTTCTTGCAGTTGCGCGCCGTCGCGCCGCTCTGAAACAGCACCGCCGTCACCGACAGACTGACTCGCAGATAGGCGTAGTACGCGCGCTCCACCAGCTTGCTGCCGGGGCGCAGCATGTCGCAGTGATAAAAATACCCGCCCGGCTTCAGCACACGCCGGATCTCCTGATACACGTCCATGACGCGCAGATGCCGCGACGCCCATTGCAGCGTCACCACGTCGAAATGGTTGTCGGGGAATGGCAGCTTGTGCACATCGCCGATGACGCTTTCGATGTGAAAGCCTTCCTGTTCCGCCAGTTGGCGGCCGACTTCCTGCATCGCCGCGCTGCGGTCCATGGCACAAACCTTGAGATCGGGCTGCTTGCGCAGCATGGCAATACCGACGGCGTTGGTGCCGGCACAGACATCCAGCGCTCTTTGACCGCTTTGCAGATCGATGGTCGCAAGAAAACTGTTGCGGAACTTGTTCCACAACCCCAGGCTCGCGACGTAGTTCGCGCGGTCGTAATACTTGGCCACGTCGGCGAACACGTCGTTTAATTCCTGGGTCCATACCCGCTTGAACAGTTTCTCCCGGACGTCTTCCCGGTCTGAAAATTGCAGTGCCCCGTCCAGGGCGCGTTCACCGTTTGCCATAATTACCTCGCGTTTTCACTGTCAGTTACTTTCAGGAACAACCATTGGCGTTGTTGTAGCGGAATATACACCCGCGCAACATTGCGCCAGATCAAACTTTCACCATCCGGGACAATAAATATCAGGAAATAAACCATTGACGGGTCGATTTCGGTCCTTCCGATGTCATGACATTATCGGATTGTTTCAATCCGGGCACGTGAAATAGCTCACCGCATTGCAGGAAACAGAATCAGGTCTCTCCCGGTCTCGGTGATCCATGGTCGACATCCTACGGCCATTGTCGCCGATGCTGCAAGTCGGGCCCATTATACAGCCAGCACCGGGGGCCACGCTCCGGACGCGAGGGTTTTATCTATATATTCAGTCGTTCGAGTCCCGATGCTGATTCGTGGCGGCATTTACGGCACAACTTTCACGCCGCGCCAGAAAGCGATGTAATGCTGGATAGGCCGCGCCTCCGCGGAGGTCTG
The DNA here is from genome assembly GCA_038058885.1 of Pseudomonadota bacterium. Taxonomy (GTDB): domain Bacteria; phylum Pseudomonadota; class Gammaproteobacteria; order Acidiferrobacterales; family Sulfurifustaceae; genus Sulfuricaulis. Next base: position 2,756 of record JBBTKS010000168.1, on the reverse strand, counting down.
CGGGTAACACCACGCGGCCTGGCAGTTCACCTTGCCGTTGACCACACGTCGTAATAACTTGCGACACCTTTCCAGGAGCAGGTCGCGTGTTTCCTGCTCGGGCGGGAAATAATAATGGCCCTCGACGATCCGGCACGCGTCGCTTTCGGCCAGTACCGCGCCGTTCCAGATTGCCTTCGGCGATAATGGAGCCCTATTCGCTC
>JBBTKS010000168.1:0-2453 GCA_038058885.1 Pseudomonadota bacterium | reverse complement strand
AGCGATATGGATGTTTTCCGTATGACCGGCGTTCGGCGTTTGAATTCCCATGCCAGTATGTTTCAATGCCGGTTCGACCAGCAGGGAGCAACGAATGATGCTCGTCCGCGGAAGGTCACAGGCCCAGGACACGGCGCGCGGGAATTCAGTCACGCGGGACAGCTTGGCGGCGCGCTACACCGTCGTGCGGCGCATGAGCGAGGCGCTCAGCCGGCCGCTCGCGCCGGACGATTACGGCCTGCAGGCCATGTCCGACGTGAGCCCGGCCAAGTGGCATCTCGCGCACACGAGCTGGTTCTTCGAGACCTTCCTGCTCAAAGCTTTTGTCCCCGGTTACCGCCCGTTTCATCCGCAATTCGAGCACCTGTTCAACTCTTATTATGATCAGGTCGGCGTCCCGTTCCCGCGCCCGAGCCGCGGGTTGCTGTCGCGTCCGACGGTGGCGGAAGTCTTCCGCTATCGCGCGCAGGTGGACGAGGCAATGGCCGCGCTGCTCGCCACCGTGGAACAGCAACACTGGCCCGAGGTCGCCGCGCGCACCGCGCTCGGCTGCCACCATGAGGAACAACATCAGGAACTGTTCCTGACGGATATCAAATACAACTTCGCCGTCAATCCGCTGAAGCCGGCCTATCGCGAGGACCTGCCCGCCGCCCCGACCGGAGCCGGCACGGCGCTGAACTGGATCGAACAAGCCGGCGGCATAATGGAAATCGGGCACGACGGCGCGGGTTTTGCCTTCGACAACGAAGGCCCGCGCCATCGCAGCTTGCTCGCGCCGTATGCGCTTGCCTCGCGCTTGGTCACCAATGGCGAGTATCTCGAGTTCATCATGGCCGGCGGTTATGCGCGGTCCGAATACTGGCTGGCGGACGGTTTTCGCGCCGCGCGCGAACGTCAGTGGCAGGCGCCGCTGTACTGGGAAAAATCCGACGGGCGCTGGCAACTGTTCACGCTCGCGGGCACACGGCCGTTGAATGAGCACGAACCGGTATGCCACGTGAGCTTCTACGAGGCCGACGCCTACGCGCGCTGGTCCGGCAAACGTCTGCCGACCGAGGCGGAATGGGAAGCCGTCGCGCAGCCACAGCGTGTGCACGGCAATCTGCGCGAGTCGGGCTATCTGCATCCCGTCCCCGCTGCGCCCGGCGCAGAACCGGCGCAACTCTTCGGCGACGCGTGGGAGTGGACCGCGAGCCCGTATGCGCCCTATCCCGGCTACCGGCCGGCGCCGGGCGCGCTCGGGGAGTACAACGGCAAGTTCATGGTGAACCAGCTGGTGCTGCGCGGCGGCTCCTGCGTGACGCCCGCGGCTCACCTCCGCGCCAGCTACCGCAACTTTTTCTACCCCGCCGACCGCTGGCAATTCTCCGGCATCCGCCTGGCGGACGATCGATGAGACTGCGCCCGGTCCGTTTCCACGACGATCGCCCGTCGCCCGCGACCCTGCAGGAGGAGGTGCTGCACGGGCTCGCGTCGCGGCCCAAGCGGATAGCGCCGAAATTCTTCTACGACGAGCGCGGCTCGCGGCTGTTCGACGCCATCTGCGAACTGCCGGAGTATTACCTCACGCGCACCGAGATGGGAATCCTGGAATCCTGCGCCCGGGAAGTGGCGCGGCTGGCCGGCGCGGACGGCACGCTGATCGAACTGGGCAGCGGGGCGAGCAAGAAAATCCGCCTGCTGCTCGAGGCGCTGCGGCCGCGTCACTACCTTGGCATCGACATCTCGCGGGAATTTCTGCGCGAGTCGGTGCAGCGCCTGGCGCATGACTACCCGTGGCTCGAGGTGCACGCGGCCTGCGCCGATTTCGCGCAGGATTTCGATTTGCCCGATCCCGCCGGCAGCGGGCGCCGGCTGGTGTTCTTTCCGGGCTCGACCATCGGCAATTTCGAACCGCACGAGGCGCTGGCGTTTCTGCAACGCGTGCGGCGTCTGGTGCAGCCCGACGGCGCGCTGCTGATCGGCGTCGATCTGAAGAAAGACCCGGAGCTGTTGCACGCCGCCTACAACGACGCTCAGGGCATCACCGCGGCGTTCAATCTCAATCTGCTGGAGCGCCTGCGCGCCGAACTCGGCGCCGAACTCGACCCGAAAACTTTCCGGCACCGCGCGTTCTACGATGCGCCGCACGGGCGGATTGAAATGCATCTGGTCAGCCGCCGCGCCCAGGAAATCCGCGTTCTTGGCCGGTGTTTCCGGTTCGAACCGGGCGAAAGCATTCACACGGAGAATTCGTACAAGTACTCGGTGGCGGAGTTCCACGCGCTGGCACGCCGCGCCGGCCTGCAACCGCGCCAGGTCTGGCTGGACGCGGCGCATCTCTTCAGCGTTCACTACCTCAGCGTCATCACCCGGTCGCGCCCGCGCGTGGCTTGAGGAAGTTCTGAATAATTAGATGTAGGGTGAGGCGGGGTTCTCGTGAACACACTTAACGTGTGTTCACGCCGCCG
>JBBTKS010000167.1:0-3449 GCA_038058885.1 Pseudomonadota bacterium | reverse complement strand
TGGCGCGCGCCGCGCGCCACGGGAAAACGCTGGTGTTTTTTCCCGAAGGCACCTTCACGCGCACGCCGGGCCTGTTGCCGTTTCACATGGGCGCTTTCATCGTCGCCGCCGAGGCGGGCGTGCCGCTCGTGCCCGTAACAATCCGCGGCACCCGCTCCATCCTGCGGCCGGACCAGTGGTTTCCGCGCCGCGGAACAATCAGTGTAATCATTGGCGCGCCGTTTACGCCGGAAGGAGCGGACTGGTCCGCCGCGATCAAGCTGCGCGATGCCGCGCGCGCGGAAATCCTGCGGCATTGCGGCGAACCCGATCTGGCCTGACCATCGACTTAAAGAAATTGATTAATGATTATTCACCGCAAAGACGCAAAGAACGCAAAGAAAAAACATGAGATTTTATCGGGAAAAACCTTTGCGCTCTTTGCGCCTTTGCGGTGAGAAACAGTATTTTAAGAACTTAGACTCCAGTCAACGCATAATAAAATCCGCGACCTCCTTTAAACGCAGCCGATGGATCTCGGCGGCGTCCTGGAACGGGTGCGCAAACTCCGCACGCTGCACGACCCGCGCGCCGCGGAATTTTGCCGCCAACAGAAGCTCCTGTATTTCTTCCGGGCGCACCACGCGGTCGCGTCCGCCGGCGATGATCTCGAGGCGCGAGCTGTCCGCCGGTAAATGATTGATGGGATCGTATTGCTCCGGGCAACCCAGCGGCGATATCCGGCTGGGCGAGGAATCCACCACCAGCGCCGAATAATCGCCGTGGTCGCCCACCGCATTCAGCAGGATGATTCCGCCCAGGGACATGCCATACAGCGCGCGGCGCCGGTAACCCTGCGTATTCAGCAGCGCAACGATCTCGCGATAGTCGGAAACGATCGCCGCCAGCCGGCTCTTTCCCTGCGACAGGCCATAGCCGCGATAATCGTAAACGTAAACATCGAATCCCCGATCGCGAAAGTATTGAAACTCGCCCATGATCTGATCGGCGAGCATCGCGTTGCCCGGCGCCACCAGCAGATATCCCTTGGGTGCGGCGGCGCGCAGCCGGTAACCGCCCAGGGTCCGGCCGTCTCCGGCCTTGAATGTCACACGATCGATATCGCGAATCCCGGCGACGCGCCCGGCGTCGGCCGACCCGGCCGCGCGGCGGAACAACCAGAACGCCAGCGGTTCGCGGATAAAACCGCAGACACTGACTTCCGGCGCGCGCGTGCTGGGGTCCATTGTCCCGATGCCGGAGGCAGCCGCGTCGCTCCCGCCGTTGGCGCTCATCAGGGCCGCCGCCAACAACATGATTCCCCGTGTTCGTTCGAACGGCATGTCCTTAGGCCGCGACGGTTCGAGATGCATCGCCTGCCGCGGTTTTTCCGTTGCGGGCCCGCAGCAGCGTCCAGTAACCGAGAGCGTTGACGGGTGTCCGTTCCGCCACGTCCAGCCCGGATTCACGCAGAAAATTCTCGAGGGAAAAATCCGGATGGAATCCCATCAGCCGGGACAGCGGCGCAAACAGCCGCTCCAGCCCGCCCACCACCGGGTTGGCGTGCTGGAAATGATTCACGATGAAGAGCTCGCCGCCCGGCCGGCATACGCGGCGCATCTCGGCCACCAGGCGCGCCGGATGCGGCGCGACCGACACGACGTACATCGCCACCACCTTGTCGAAGCTGTCATCGGGAAATTGCATGGACTCGGCATCCATCAACCGCAGCGCCGTCACGTGATCGAGATGCAACCGGGCATTACGGACACGGGCGCGCGCGAGCATTTCCCGCGATATGTCGATGCCCGTCACATGCACGCCCGGCGGATAGAGCGGCAGCGACAGGCCCGTACCCACCCCGACCTCGAGAATGCGATCGCCGGGGCGGCAATGCATCTTCTCGATAATCGCCTTGCGCCCGGGCTGAAGCAACGCGCCAAAGTAAACGTCATAGCCCCGGGCGTAACGTCGATAGACCTTCTGGATGGCATCGATATCCACGCGCATAACCCCCCTGGCACCGGTGGCACGCCTGAATCCCGCCGTACACGCGGCCCGGTTGCCGGGCAAAATATCAGGCGCCTGGCGCCGTGTGCGTCTTCACGTCACCGCGCTGGCGCCGGGCGTAGTCTTCCAGTTGACGGGTAATGGCGACAAAGGCGTCGCGAATGGCGACATAGACATCTTCATCCTGGGCGCGGTTCGCCACCAATTCGGCGCCCGGTACGGTGAGATCGATGCGTACGCTGTAAAGTTTTCCCTGGTGCTGGTGCCGTTGCGGCGATTCCACCACCACCCGGCAACTGTTGATCTTGTCGTAAAAGCGACCCAGCTTGTCGGCCTTTTCACGGATGCGGGATTCCACCGCTTCGGATTGCGGCATGTCTTTCAAGGTTACCTGTAATGGAATCTGCATAATCATGCTCCCCCCTTTGATGCATTGGTGACCGGGCAACAGTGACTCTGTGCGCTGAATTGACGTCTTGCATGACAAAAGCATACGCTGATTTTAAATCTTTCGCTCCTTGTAGTGCGGGTCCACCCAGCAACGCGGCAGATGTTCACCGGAGAGGAACAGCATGTCGGACTTGCGGAACCCGGTCGGGTCCTGCATTTCCTCGCCGGCGTGAAATCGCCCTTTGACTTCGGTCCTGAATGGATCGAACAGGGCTTCGAGGTCCATCACCTCAACAATATCGCTGCTGGGTTTATGCTTCAAAAACATGGCACCTCCGCGTTCCACCTCCCACCGCCGGAGTCAGGAATTTATGGCGCTCCTGGCGGCGGCAAAACAATCCTCGCGCCACCGGCAACCGGTTTGATCGCACACTCCTTCATGGGCCGTGGCGAAACAGTCGAAATTGCCTTCCTTGATCTGGATCACCTTGATTAACTCGGCTTTTTCGGCTTTGCCCGGGTCCAGCCCTTGTTCGCGGGCAATCTCGCGTACTCTCTGGATTTTCATGATTTCGCCTCCTTGAGAAATGTGAGAAGTTCCAAAGATACGCCTGCACATTCGGCAAAATCATGACGCCGCAGGCGCGGTCCGACTTTGACCGATGTCAATAAATCACATCTGCACCGACAACGCCATATGTCAGGCGTTCACTCCCGTTTTCGGCCCGGGTCTTTACAATTCCGGCCGGGAGTGAAAGGATGGCGGTGACCCGGCGAATGTTATTTTCCAATCTCGCTTTGCCGTGACCCTGCAAGCAAGGGGTGTTCTATGACGACCAAAACCCTCACCGAACTTCGCGCCCAGGCCCGCGCTCGTGGCCTCAAGGGATTTTCAAAAATCTCCCGCCGCGAGCTTGAACGCCTGCTGACCGGGAGCGACTCACGGAAGCCGGCCGCCGCAAAAAAACCGGAAAAAACGACAACCACGAAAAGGATATCGGCGACTAAATCCAAAGCCGCACGAGCACCGGCTAAATCGACGCTCACCCTCGGGAAGAAGAAACCGGCGG
>JBBTKS010000166.1:0-4290 GCA_038058885.1 Pseudomonadota bacterium | reverse complement strand
AGGCATGACGGCCGCGAGTTCATGTACCTCAAGCGGCACGTACCGCCGGCGCTCACCGAACGCGTGATGGCACTCAAGGTGCCGGGTGTCGCGTTGCAGCGTGAATACCGGCGCTACTATCCGCTCGGTTCCGTCGCCGGTCACGTGATCGGATTCACCAACGTGGACGATCAGGGGCAGGAGGGCACGGAGCTCGCCTTCGATTCCTGGCTGCGCGCGGTGCCGGGAGCCAAGCGGCTGTTGCGCGATCTGCAGGGTAACGCCGTGGAAGTGGCCGAGAGCGTGGTGCTGCCCAAACCGGGCAAAGACCTGGTGCTTTCCATAGACCGTCGCATCCAGTATCTCGCCTATCGCGAATTGAAGGCGGCGGTCACCGAGCACAATGCGCGCGCCGGCAGCGCCATCGTGCTGGATGCGCATACCGGTGAAGTGCTGGCGCTGGTCAACGAGCCGGATTTCAACCCCAACAATCGCGCCGGGTTGCGCAGCGGCACGTTCCGCAATCGCGCCGTCACTGACCTGTTCGAGCCCGGTTCCACGCTCAAACCGTTCACCGTCGCCTGCGCGCTGGAGAGCGGGAAATTTTCCGCCGGCACCGTGATCGACACCACACCCGGCTCGCTGCAGATCGGGGACCGCACGATCCGTGACGTGCACAACTACGGCGTGCTCACGGTGGCGGGTGTCATCGAGAAATCGAGCAACGTCGGTGCCTCCAAGATCGCGCTGGCGCTCAACAAAAAAAGCCTCTGGGAGATACTGCGGCACGTGGGCTTCGGCGAGACGACCGGCGCGCGGCTGCCGGGTGAAGTGCCGGGGCTGATCAATCCGTCGTCGCGCTGGGTAGCGGTCGATCAGGCGAGCATTTCCTACGGTTACGGAATTTCCGTCACGCCGCTGCAACTGGCGCGCGCCTATCTGGTGCTGGCCAACGATGGCGAAGCACTGCCGTTGACAATGTTGCATACGGATAATCCGGCGCAAGGCGAACGTGTCATGTCCGTGACGACCGCGCGCCGTCTGCAGTCGATGCTGGAACTGGCGGTCAGCGACGCGGGGACGGGCAAGGCCGCGCAGGTCGCCGACTATCGCGTGGCCGGCAAGACCGGCACGGTGCGCAAGCTCACCGCCGGCGGCTATTCCGAGGAAAAATATATCTCCTGGTTTGCCGGTTTCGCGCCGGCGTCTTCGCCGCGCCTGGTGATGGTGGTGGCGATCGATGAACCCACCCGCGGCGGTTATTACGGCGGCGAGATTGCCGCACCGGTGTTCGGACGCGTGTTGACGGGTGCCTTGCGGTTGCTCGACGTGGCGCCCGACGCGCCGCGTCAGTCAACGCGCCTCATGACCGTGAAAAGCGAGCAGGTGGCCGAATGACCGGAAAACCACGCCAATTGCGTGAACTGCTCGACGGGATCACGCGCGTGCCGGGCGTGGCGAACCGCGAGGTGCGCGGCCTGCAAACGGACAGTCGACGCGTGCAACCGGGCGATCTGTTCCTGGCCGTGCCGGGCATGGTGATGGACGGACGCGATTACATCGGTGATGCCGTGGCTTCGGGCGCGGCCGCGATCGTGTACGAGACCGGCGATGGCTTTGCGTTGCGCGCCGCGCCGGTGCCGGTGTTCGGCGTGTCCGGCTTGCGTCACCAGATCGGCATTATCGCGGAACGATTTTACGGTTCGCCTTCGCGCCGGCTGGTCGTGATCGGCGTTACCGGCACCAACGGCAAAACCACCTGCACGCAACTGCTGGCGCAGGCGCTCGATAATATGGAGTCGTGCGAAAGCACGCTCGGCTCGCCTCCCTCTCCCTCTGGGAGAGGGAATGAGGGCGAGGGCAGGGCGCCGCTTCCCCTCTCCCCCGCCCATTCCCGCCAGGGCGCACACGAACCATGTGCGCCCGTTCAGCGGCGCGAAAGTCCACCGGACTTTCGCGAAACCCCCGCTTCACCCCCCGCAAGGGGGGAGGGCGCCCTCACCCCGACCCCTCTCCCGCAAGCGGGAGAGGGGGGTTCAGTAAGATCGGAGCCGTTGCGCGCGCGAGGCGCGCGCCGTTGCGCAATTATCGGCACGCTGGGTTACGGCTTTCCGGGCGCGCTCAACGCCTCGATGCACACCACGCCCGATGCCATGACGGTGCAGCGCCTGCTGGCGGATTTTGCGGAGCAGGGCGCGGTGCAGGTGGCGATGGAAGTCTCCTCGCACGCGCTCGAACAAGGGCGCGTGAACGGCGTCGCCTTCGGCGTCGCCGTGTTCACCAACCTGACGCGTGATCATCTCGATTATCACGGCGACATGCAGGCCTACGGCAAGGCCAAGGCTGGCCTGTTCGCCATGGAAGGAATCAAACACGCCGTGATCAATCACGACGATGCCTTTGGCCGGAGCCTGTTGGGCGGTGTCGATGCGCGGATCAGGGCATTGAGTTACGGCATCGAGGGCGGCGACGTGCGCGCGCGCGAACTGCGGCTCTTGCCGGACGGACTATGGCTGCGCGTCGCGACACCCGAGGGCGAAACCGAACTGCGCAGTCCGTTGATCGGACGCTTCAACGCCTACAACCTGCTCGCCGTGCTCGCCACCCTGTTGGCGCTGGGTGTGAAGCTCGACGAGGCCGCGACGCGGCTCTCCCGCGCGTCCGCGCCCGCGGGACGCGTGGAGCGTTTCGGCGGCGCGCGCGGCCTGCCGCTGGTGGTGGTGGACTACGCGCATACGCCCGACGCGCTGGAAAAAATCCTGCTGGCCCTGCGCGAGCATGCGCGCGGCAAGCTCTGGTGCGTCTTCGGCTGCGGCGGAGATCGCGACCGCGGCAAGCGTCCGGTGATGGGCGAGATCGCCGAGCGGCTCGCGGACAGGGTGGTGCTGACCGATGACAACCCGCGGCACGAATCGGGAGACGCCATCATCGCCGATATTCTCGGCGGCATGAACGCGGCGCCCCCGGTCATTCGCGAGCGCAAGGCGGCGATCGCCGAGGCCATTCGAAGCGCGGGCGAAGGCGACATCGTGCTCATCGCCGGCAAGGGACACGAGGATTACCAGCAGGTGGGGGACACCCGCCTGCCGTACAGCGACCGCGATGCGGTGAGGGATTTACTGGGAGAGGCCGCTTGATGTCGCTATCGATCCTGGCCGACGTTCTGGATGCCCCGCTCAGCGGGCAGGACGTGGTATTCACGGGCGTGAGTCATGACACGCGCACGCTCGCGCGCGGCGATCTGTACGTCGCGATCAAGGGCGAGCGCTTCGACGGACACAGTTTCCTGGCCGAGGCCATCAATGCGGGCGCGGCGGGCGCGCTGCTTGCGCGCGACATGAACACGCTGCTGCCCTATGTGCGCGTGCCGGACACGCGGCTGGCGCTCGGGAGTCTCAGCGCGTTCTGGCGCGGCCAGTTCAAGCAGATTCCCGTGATCGCCGTCACCGGCAGCAACGGCAAGACCACGGTCAAGGAAATGATCGGCGCGATCCTCGGCGAGACCGGCCCCGGCTGTGTCACGCGCGGCAATCTCAATAATGACATCGGCGTGCCGCTGACGCTGACGCGCCTGCGCGCGGAGCACCGTTACGCCGTTATCGAGATGGGCATGAACCATGCCGGCGAGATCGATTACCTTTCGCGACTGACCCGCCCGACGATCGCACTGATCAATAACGCCGGCGAGGCGCATCTCGCGGGCGTGGGTACGCTCGGGGACGTGGCGCGCGCCAAGGGCGAGATTTTCAACGGCCTCGCCGCCGACGGCATTGCGGTGCTGAACGCCGACGATGCGTATTTTTTGCTGTGGAAGGGGCTGGCCGGATCGCGCCGGTGCCTGACCTTCGGGCTCGATCACCCGGCTGACGTGAGCGCGGAGTACCGGCACACCGACACGGGCAGCGACATCCATCTCAAAACCACCACTCATGGAGACATCGACATGCGCGTACCGCTTTTTGGTTTACACAACGTCATGAACACACTGGCGGCCACCGGCGCGGCGATCGCCGCCGGTGCTTCGCTCGAGCACGTTAAAACCGGGCTCGAGAAACTGAAAACCGTTTCCGGTCGTCTCGAAGTGAAACGCGGCATCAGCGGCGCGCGTGTCATCGATGACACCTACAACGCCAACCCCGCTTCGGTCGCGGCGGGGCTGCAGGTGTTGCGTGAATTTTCCGGCGAGCGCCGCAAACAGAACGGCGGAGCCCAGCGGATTCACGATCGCCAACAGCGAGGTGGCAAACAGTATGGAATCCTGCAGCGACATGCTCAGCTCTTGGCGAGAAGGTACACAGCCGCGGCCGCGCA
>JBBTKS010000165.1:0-6233 GCA_038058885.1 Pseudomonadota bacterium | reverse complement strand
GTAGGTGTCGCGGGCTTTTTGTATGGACCAGTCGATCATGAAATCAGCAGCTAGTAGCTAGTAGCGAGCGGCTAGTATACTTAAGAACTTCTTACTCGCCACTAGCTACGCACTACTATGTCACTGGATAAAAATTGGTACACCGAGGAATGGGCCGGCCAGGGTTCGGCCATCTCGCTCAAGATCAACAGCAAGGTGCACGACGAACAAAGCACCTATCAGCGCATCGAGATCTACGAGACCGAAACCTTCGGCACGCTCATGACGCTCGATGGCCTCGTGATGGTCACCGACCGCGACAATTTCGTGTATCACGAGATGATGTCGCATCCGGCGCTGTTCACCCATCCCGATCCGCAACGGGTGCTGGTCATCGGCGGCGGCGACTGCGGTACGCTGCACGAAGTCCTGAAGCACAAAACGGTGACGCTGGCCGAACAGGTCGAGCTGGACGAGCGCGTCACGCGGGTGGCGGAAAAGTTTTTTCCCGAATTGTGCGAATCGAACAACGATCCGCGCGCGCGGCTGCACTTTGCCGACGGGATTAAATGGGTGGCGGATGCCAAACCCGAAACCTACGACGTCATCATCATCGATTCGACCGACCCGGTGGGACCGGCGGCGGGCCTTTTTTCCGAGGGCTTTTACAAGAATTGTTTCCGCGCGCTGCGACCGAACGGCGTCGTCGTCGGCCAGAGCGAATCGCCGCTGTTTCACGCCGACCTGATTCGGTCAGTGCAAAAATCCTTCAAGGCGGCGGGATTTCGCGATGTCGCGACGCTGTTCTTCCCGCAGTGCACCTATCCGTCCGGCTGGTGGAGTGCCACCATGGCGGGTAAGGATGCGGCCGTGAAAAATTTCCGCGCCCAGGATGCCGCCGCCAAGGACTTCATCACGCGTTATTACAACCGCGACATCCATGCCGCGGCGCTCGCCAGTCCCGAATTTCTGCGGACGCGTTAAGCACGGTTACATTATCTGCCCGGCCTGGAATTGAACCCCAACACCGTTCAGCGTATAAACGCTCCGACGTTACGCTCACTGAAAACCTCTCAGGTATCGGAATTTCCATGGAACCCAAAATCGCCCAGAAAGGCCCCTATGTCCTCGACCTCAAGCCCGGTACCTACTGGTGGTGCGCCTGCGGCCAATCCAAGACCCAGCCTTTCTGCGACGGTTCGCACAAGGGCAGCGGTTTTGAGCCCATCAAGTTCGATCTGGCCGAGGCGACTCAGGTGGCCCTGTGCGGCTGCAAACACTCCCTCAAAAAACCTTTTTGCGACGGCTCGCACAAAAAGTTCTGATCGCCTGATGCCGCGAGTCGTGCACGGGAGATTACCGGCACCGCCCGTGACCGGACGCGGCCGGCAACGCGCTCACGCATGAAAAAATTCACGCGGGTTCTCGGTTTCACGCTGATCGCGCTCGTGGCGCTGGCCGCCGTGGGATTGCCGTACTGGTTCGGCATGGAAGCGGAAAAAACCTATGGCGCCATGCTCGAGCAACTGTCGGGCAGCAGCGGCCTGCAATTCACGGGCAAAAATTATCAGCGTGGCTGGCTGAGCTCCACGGCCGAGACCGTCATCCGTCATCCGCAAATCCCGATCGAACTCTCTGCCCAACACCGCATCAGCCACGGACCGTTGCCGCTCGACCGGATGCTGGAAGGCGACTGGCGCTTCACGCCGGTGCAGGCGCATATCGCCAGTCAGATCACTCTGGCCGCGGTCGGAAAACAAAAGCCCCTGAACTTGCCGCCGCTCTCCACCGAGACCACCTTCCGCCTGAATGGCGGCGGCACGGTGCACGCCGAAATGTCCCCGATCAAGACCACCGGCGCCAAAGGCGAGACCATCGACTGGCGCGGCATGAGCGCGGACATGACGTTCGACCGGGCGTGGCGCAAAATCCGCTTCGACGCACTCATGCCTTCGCTGACCGTGACCGCTCCCGATCAGGGCGAAATGACGCTGTCCAGGCTGTCCCTGCATTCCGACACGCAGGAAGGCATTGCGGGTTATTCCTTCGGCGACGCCAGCCTGAACGTCGGGCAACTCGAATTCGGCAATGCCGCCGGACGCGTCGGCCTGAAGGGGTTCGCGCTCTCGTCCACGGCGCGTCCCGCGGGTGACAACGTCAGTCTGGTCATTCATTACACGCTCGATGAAGCCCTGGTCGCGGAGGAACGCTTCGGCCCCGGGAAACTGGTGATCGAGGCGCGCCACCTGGATGCAGCGGCGCTGGTGAAATTCAAAAACGAGATCGACGCCCTCACCCGCGGCAACCTGCCTCCCGCGCAAGCGGGCATGATCGTGGCCGGGAAGGCCATGGAACTTATCGCGCTGCTGTCCAAAAAGGCCCCGGAAGTGGAAATCACGCAACTGAGCTTCAAGACCCGGGACGGCGAGATCAGCGGCAAGGGGAAGTTTGTTCTCGACGGCCGGAAACGCGACATCGCCCGGAATCCGATGCAGATGCTGATGGCCTTCGCCGGCGACCTCGAGCTGGCCATTCCCGCCGCGGTGCTCAAGCGCCTGCTTACGCCGCAGATCCGCCGCGACATCGCGGCCTATCGCCGGAGCGGCGCGCTGACGGCGGATGACGTGGCCCATCTCGGCCCGGAAGCCATGGCGGAAATCGTCGACCGGGTGTTCCCGCAATACCTGGCACGGAACGATTTCACCCGCCTGCTCATCGAGGAAAGCGGCGTTTACAAGCTCAGGCTCACCATCCGCCAAGGGCAATTGCTGATCAACGGCAAGCCATGGCATATCCCGACCCAGATGACGCTGGCCAGCTTGGGAACCTCCGATAAAGTCTTCCGCTCGCCCTGAGTCCGTTCGTGCTTCGACAGGCCTGTCCCGAGCGAAGTCGAAGGGCTCAGCACGAACGGACTTAACTTAACAGAGCTTCCTCAGCAAAAAAACGGGCGCCAGAGGCGCCCGTCAAACTCTCACAGAAGGAAACTATTCTTCAAAGACGATAGGCCGACTCCCCGTGGGAAGTGGTGTCGAGGCCTTCGCGCTCTTCTTCCGGGGCAACACGCAGACCCACCATCAAGTCGGCGATCTTGTAGGCAATGGCCGCGACCACAGCCGACCAGACGATCGTGACTCCCACGGCCTTCGCCTGGATCAAGAGCTGCGCACCGATGCCCCCAAAACCCTGCTTCATCTCGAACCAGTTGTTGTAGAAGCCGGGTCCGCCGAGATCCGGCGAGTTGAACACGCCGGTGAGCAGCGCCCCGAGAATGCCACCGACCGCGTGCACGCCGAAGACGTCGAGCGAGTCGTCGGCCTTGAGCCAACGCTTGAGCTGGTTCACACCCCAGAGGCACACGAAGCCCGCGGCGGTGCCGATCACGAACGCGCCGGGGATGCCGACGTTGCCGGCGGCCGGCGTGATCGCCACCAGCCCTGCGACGGCGCCAGAAGCCGCACCGAGCATCGAGGGCTTGCTCTTGAAGATCCACTCGCCGAACGTCCATGCCAACACCGCGCAGGCGGTCGCCAGGAAGGTGTTCATGAAGGCGAGCGCGGCGGAGTTGTTCGCTTCGAGCGCGGAACCGGCGTTGAAGCCGAACCAGCCGACCCACAGCAGCGAGGCACCGATCATGGTCAGCGTCAGGTTATGCGGCGCCATGTGCTCCTTGCCGAAACCGATGCGCTTGCCAATCATGTAGGCGCCGACCAGACCGGCGACACCGGCGTTGATGTGCACCACCGTGCCGCCGGCAAAGTCGAGTGCGCCCCATTGCCAAAGCATGCCCGCCTTGGCGTTCATGGCGTCTACGACATTGGCGGCCGTGTACGCATCCGGACCGGGCCAGAACCAGACCATGTGCGCAATCGGCGCGTACGCGAACGTGAACCACAGCACCATGAAGATCAGCACCGCGGAAAACTTCACACGCTCGACGAACGCGCCCAGGATCAGTGCACCGGTGATGGCCGCGAACGTCGCCTGGAACGCCACGAACGCGAGTTCGGGAATGGGCGTGTCCTTGCTGAAGGTCGCCGCCATGGCGAACGCGCCGCTGGCGGAGTCGAACGTGCCTTTGAGGAACAATCGGTCGAACCCGCCGAAGAAGGCCCCGAGTGAACCGCTCCCTTCGGTGAACGCGAGACTGTACCCGTAGACGCACCACAGCACGGTGATCAACGAGAAAACGACGAACACCTGCATCAGCACCGAGAGCGCGTTCTTCGAGCGCACCATGCCGCCGTAGAACAGCGCCAGCGCCGGCACGCTCATCATCAGAACCAGCGCCGTGGACACCAGCATCCACGACACATCGCCTTTGTTCGGCGTAGGAGCGGGTGCCGCCGCCGGAGCGGCGGCCGGGGCTGATGCCGCGGGTGCCGCTGGAGCCGACGTTTGGTCGCCAAAAGCGAACAACGGCGACATTAGCAGCAGTACGACGCCGAAGGCGCCGAGCAGCTTTTTCAAATTGAATGACATAAACATGGAATTTTCTCCTGTATCAAAGCGCATCTTTGCCGGTTTCACCGGTGCGGATACGGACGACATGTTCGAGATCGGTGACAAAGATTTTTCCGTCGCCGATCTTGTCAGTGCGGGCCGCCTTGACGATCGCCTCGATGACGCGATCCAGTTGCTTGGCATCGATGGCGACCTCGAGCTTCACTTTGGGCAGAAAATCCACGACATACTCTGCACCACGGTAAAGTTCGGTGTGGCCCTTCTGACGGCCGAAGCCCTTGACCTCGGTGACGGTGACGCCCTGCACGCCGACTTCAGCCAGTGCATCGCGCACGTCGTCGAGCTTGAAGGGTTTGATGATTGCAGTAACGAACTTCATGTTGCCTCCTCTGGGCTTGCGGGGCGGCCGGTCGCCGCCCCGTTCACCGTGTATGACTAGAACTTGTAGATGGCTTCCAGCGCCGCCGAGTGCTGGTTCTTTTTCGTCGAACCGTCCGTCTGGTTGAAACTCGACACATTGGAGCTGTCCGTGCGTAGTTCGGCACGCAATTCCACGTTCTTAGCCGGCGTGTTGGCCAGGGTAATGGTGCTTTCCTTCCACTTCTGGCCGCCGCTTCCGACATTCACGCCGGTGCGAAAGCCATCCTTGTCATCAAAGGACTCGGTACGGAAGGACACGCGCCAGGCGTCGTTCAGCTTGTAATTCACATAGCCGGCAAGTCCGTTCCATTTCGCCTTGGCTCCGCCCACCAGCGCCTTGTCCTGCTCGGCCTTGTCGTAGTTCAGCACGAAGCTCAGGTTGTCTGTCACCGTAAACGTCGCCACCACATCGAACAGGCTGCGCTGACCAATCTGGGTGGAAGTGCTGCTGAGTTCCTCGCCCTTGTAATACGATGCCGCGAGGCTCACCATTTTGCCCAGACTGGTCAGAAGACCGAGTTCGGCGGTCTTGCCGTCGGCACAGTTCGTCGTCGAGACGCAATTGGCGCTGTTGGATTCCTGCTGGACGTCCCAACCGTTGTTGAGGCCGACAATAAAGGTTGGCTTGCCGTCCGGAGAGACGGCGCTGCCGCCCGGCGTGAAATAAGCGCGCAGGCCGGTGTGTGCGAACGGGATCGCGTAGCCGAACAGAATCGAGCGGGAGAAGTTCGTGTTCGCCGGGCTCTTGATGACCTCGGCGCCGGACAGCGTCACGTACTTGCCGCCGATCACCATCAAACCGCCCTTGGCGTAATGCACATAGGCCTGGGTGACATCGAATTCATCATTCAGGTCAGTGCCTAGGGAACCGATCACTTTGGCGTCGGAACCGGCGGTTAAATTGACCATGCCACCGAAACCGTCGGGCGGCAGCGCCGAAATCGTGAGGTCGAGTGCATTCACATTGAAACTGCTATGCTCGCGGTCGAAGACGCGGTTGGCCGTGCCGCCGGTGAACGTGCCGATGCCGGACAGATCGGTATACGAGGCGTCGATATAGCCGGTAATACTGATGCCGGTGGCCTCCATGACTTGGCCCAAGCTTGGAACCGCGGGCTTCTCCAGCATCTTCTCCGCCGCGAAAGCCGTGTTGATGCAGGCGACCGCCACGCTGGCCGCAATGATGGTTTTGCTGAAATTCATAATCTTTCTCCTGAAGTGAACGGCTTACGGTCCTTTGCACCGCGGCCGGATGTTAAAAAAATAGAAAACTACCCCTGTATTTCTCAATTGACGTGGGCTTAAAAGCAGTTTCTATGCCAGAGTGTTTTTTTCTTATGTAACAGTTAGTTACATAGTGTTTGGGTGGT
>JBBTKS010000164.1:0-1430 GCA_038058885.1 Pseudomonadota bacterium | reverse complement strand
TACCTCCGCCTCCGGCAGGCGCCCGGCCTGGTGATGCTGGAGGGCTGTCTGAAGTGCGTCAGGGAGCGATAACATGAAGGGTACTTCTACCGGAAAACCGTATTCCAGGCAACAATTCAGGCTTTGCGCGTGGTACGCCGCTTTGCAGATCCCTTCTTCCGGGGAGGGAACGCAGGCACCTCGATATGGTGGGGCGTCTCACCACTCAAGTACCGTTCCCACATCATGCGATAGGCCCGCTCCAGGTGCCGCGTAAAACGCTCGCTGTCAAACAGCGGCGTCGTTAAACGGTTCTTCGACAATCGCTCGCGCAACCCGGCCAGTTCCGACGGATTCCGGGCCAACTGCAAGGCTCGCGTCTCATATTCTGAAAGAGAAGCTGTGATCAGTTCCGGCAGTCTGATTGCCGTCAGCAGGCTCCCGGCGACCCGCGATGCAAACGTCTCTCCCGAACAGGTGAGTACCGGCAGGCCCGCCCACAGCGCATCACTCGCCGTGACATGCGCGTTATATGGCACGGTGTCCAGGAACAGGTCCGCGAGCCGGTGCCGCGCCAGATGGTTCTCCAAGCTCGCTCGGGGCGCAAACACCAGCCGATCAGGGGCGACTCCACGGACACTCGCTTCACGACGCAGGTTGGCAATGGTCCCGCTGTTGGCCTCCAACAGCCAGAGCACGCTGCCCTCCACAGCCCTGAGCAGCCGCATCCAGACATCGAAGACGGGCGCCATAATCTTATTCGTGCTGTTGAAACAGCAAAACACGAACCCGCGCGCCGGCAATCCGCAGGCCCGCCTGGTCGGCGCCTTTCGTGCGATCTGACGCGTACGATCGTTAATCTGGTAGCAGTCCGGCAGAGAGACGAGTTTCTCCGAAAAGAACGGCGCGTGGTCAGGGGGGCTGATGAACCGATCGGTGATGATATAGTCCATGAACTCCGCGCCCATCGTGCCGGGATAGCCCAGCCAGTTGACCTGGATAGGAGCCGGCCGCAAGGCAAGAATCGGGGTCCGCGCAAGCCGCGTATAGCCCTGCAAATCCACCAGGAGATCAATGCCGTCTTTGTGAATGGCGCATGCCGCTTCAACATAAGACAGGGCGGTGAGATCCACAAACCGGTCACAGGCGCTCACCAGCCGCTTGCGCAGATCGCTCCCGTCGTCCGCCCCAATGGAATAGGCCACCACCTCCACACGGGACCGGTCGTGCAACTCGAAGAGTTCCGCGATCAGGCAGGCAACCGGATGCTGCCTCAAATCCGCCGATAGGTACCCGATCTGCAGCCGCGGCTTGGGGGTCTTGGAAAAACAAAACCCCAGCGTTTCTCGTTGCTGCACATACGGGGCGAAACTGGCGGCCCAGTTCCGCGCGCACACCAACTGCTCGGCGGCGGAAGTCGGGATGGCCAGAAAAGTAAACGGGGAAAGACT
>JBBTKS010000163.1:0-6138 GCA_038058885.1 Pseudomonadota bacterium | reverse complement strand
AATAGACAGGATTAACAGGGCGAGCCGGAAACAGACGAAGACACTTAACGTGTCTTCGTCCCGGCGAGCGCCCCGCCACGGATGGCGGGGCTGGGGTATTTCGAAGTCTTCGTGGTCGCGCCACGGACGGCAGGCACGCCCTCCCTGGCGTCGCGACAAGGGCTTCTATTTACTCCGGCCCGCACCTCCGTGTGCGGGCGCTCAGCGGCGCCAATGCCCGTTAAGGGCATCGGCGACACCTCCGCTTCGCCCTGTTAATCCTGTCAATTAAGTTCTTGCTGGTCTTTTCGCAAGCTTGCGCTGCAAGGTGCGCCGGTGCATGCCGAGGCGGCGCGCGGTTTCGGAAATATTGCCGCCGCATTCCGTGAGTACTTTCTGGATGTGCTCCCATTCGAGCCGCGACAGCGGCAACGGTTTCGTCTCCACCGGCACCGCGTCGTTGCCGCTGTCGCGGCTGAACGCCGCGACGATCTCATCGGCATCGGCGGGCTTGGCGAGGTAATGCGTGGCGCCGAGCTTGATCGCCTCGACCGCGGTGGCCACGCTCGCAAAACCGGTGAGCACCACGATCCGGGTATGCGCGTCCAACGCCTTCAGCTTTTTGACCAGTTCGAGCCCCGAGGGTCCGGGCATCTTGAGGTCGATCACGGCGAATTCCGGCGCATCGCCTTCCGCCGCGGCCAGTCCCTCGGCGACATTATGCGCCACCCTCACGGCAAACCCGCGCCGCTCGAGCGCCGCCGACAACACCCGGCAGAAAGTGTCATCGTCGTCGACCAGCAACAGGCTGGGCTTGTCCGCCGTGCTTTCCGTGTTCATGCCGATCCCTCCACCCGCAGACTGGACAGCGGCAGGGTCAGTCGGGTGCAGACACCGCCGCCCTCGCGATTATACAAACGCACGCTGCCGCCGAAACGGTGCAGGGTGGCATGCGCGAGGAACAGGCCGAGGCCCAGCCCCTCCCCGGGCGCCTTGGTGGTGAAAAACGGCTGGCCGGCGGCCTGTTCGGCGTCGGGTGTCAGCCCCGCGCCGCGATCGCAGATCTCCAGCACCAGCTCGTGCTCGTCCCAGCGCGCGCTGATCTCTACATTGTCCGGCGAGGCGTCCGCGGCGTTGTTGAGAATATTCACGATCGCCTGGCTCAGGGTCTGTTCCGCCAGAATCAGCGGCGACGGCCGCGGCCCGTCGAATCGTTGCTGCGCCCGCACGCCCAGTCGCATCGCCTTCCAGTCGCGCAGCAGCTCATCCAGATAATCTTCCAGCGGCATGCATCCGCCGCCCTCGGCGCGCGCGGCACCGGCGGAGGCAGACAACGTCGCGAGGATGGATTTACAACGGTCAATCTGCTCGCGCAACACGCGCAGACTCGCGCGCAGCGCCGCGGAACCGCCGGCATCCTGCTCCAGTTCCTTCGTCAACACCGCCATGGTGGAAAGCGGCGTGCCCAATTCGTGCGCCGCGCCCGCCGCCAGCGTGCCGAGCGCCAGGATGCGCTCGTTGCGCAGCTCATCTTCGCGCATCCGCGCCAGCAACCGGTCACGGCTGCGGCGTGTCTCGGCCATGTTCACGGCAAACCACGCGATCAATCCCGCGCTCAGCAGAAAACCAAGCCACATGCCCATCACGTGCATGCCGAAGTCGTCGCCGTGCGTGTCGTGACTGTGGGGCAGCGGCATATAAAAAAACATCAACAAGGTGTAACAAGCCATGGACACGGCCGCCATGGCCCAGGCGTAACCCGCGGGCAATGCGGCCGCGGTCAGCGCCAGCGGCAGCAGATAGAGAATCACGAAGGGGTTGGTGGAGCCACCACTAAAGTAGAGCAGCGCGGTCAGCACCGCCACGTCGAGCGCCAGATGGATGAACAGTTCATTTTCGCCCACGGTCCAAGGGCGCTGCATCCGCAGCCAGGTCAGAAAGTTCAGCAACGCCATGCCGGCGATGATGGCCATCAGCGGCCGCAAAGGCAGCGCCATGTGCAGCGAGGTCACCGCCACCCACACCGCCAGGAACTGTCCGGCCAGCACGATGCAGCGCAAAACGACCAGACGCCGGAGGTTGATGGCGGTCGAGGAAACCAGTGTGGGCGTGAGGTTCATGTGCGGGCTTTATATCCGGGCATTCTAGCCCAGCGCGGTCCGCGATCTCCATCGCCGTGAGAAACCGACGCCGGCACCGATTCCATGGAGCGGAATGGCCCGGTGCGATACGACCGGCTGCGACAGTTTGCCGCATTGCTCTTGTCCGTCTCCGCCTCTAGATTGGTTCCACACAATTTCAAATCGCAACCGAGGAGCAACGTGACAAGAAAAATTCTATTGGCTGGTGCGCTGGCGTTTTCCATTGGCCTGACCGGCGCGCTATCGGCGCACGCCAGTTGCGGCGCCGCTTTCTGCACCCTGAACACGCATTGGGAGACGCAGGGGGCGTGGACCGGTTCCGGCATGCGGCTGGACTTGCGCTATGAATACATCGATCTCGATCAGCCGCTCACCGGGCGCGAACGGGTATCGGCCGGCGCCCTTCCGCGCCACCACGATGAAGTCAGGACGATCAACCGCAATCTGGTCGCCACGCTGGATTACAGCATCACGCCCGATTGGGGCGTGACGGTACAGGCGCCGTGGGTCGACCGTCGTCATGGGCATGTCCACAACCATCACGGCGCCCGGTTGCCCGAGAGCTGGGACTTCTCGGGACTTGGCGACATGCGCGTCATCGCCCGGCACCGGTTCACGGGCGACAACGAATCGCTGAGCGCCCGCGGTGTGATTGCCGGCCTGAAGCTGCCGACCGGCGAAACTGACGTCACCAACGCCGACGGTGACCTTGCCGAGCGCACGCTTCAGCCCGGCAGCGGCACCACCGATCTGATTGCCGGAATGTATTTAAACGGACCCATCAACATGGGGGCACAGCTTGCAACCGGTTTCGCCCAGGCCCAGATTCAGTATCCGCTGAATGCCCGCGCCAATTTCCGCCCGGGCAATCAATATCTGCTCGATTTGGGAATGACCTATCCCCTGACGTCCGCCTGGAGCGGCCTGTTGCAGGTCAATGCGCAGATCAAGGATCGCGATCGCGGCGGCAAGGCCGAGCCGCGGGACAGCGGCGGAAGCTTCGTGTGGCTGAGCCCGGGCCTGAGTTGCGCCCTGACCCGCGCGACCAGGGTCCACGGCTTCGTGCAATTGCCGCTGTATCAGCGCGTTAACGGCATTCAACTCGCGGCGGGATGGACGGCGACGGCCGGCGCGAGCTGGCACTTCTGATACGGCTAACCGCCGGGTTTTCCTTTATCGGCCCGTTGGCCTGCCGGGGACAGGCCGCGTCGGCTTGCAACTCCCGGGGTGACGGAGTAACGTGCGCGCGCATTCGCCCCCTCCCGGGAGAGATGATTGGAAAACAACAATAGCGAAGCGAACCCGCAGAAATCCTCCACCGCCGGACTCACCCTGCTCGCCCTCGGCGTGGTTTACGGCGACATCGGCACCAGCCCGCTGTACGCCGTCAAGGAAACCTTCGCCCCGGCGCACGGCATTGCCCTGGGCACAGAGAACATCCTCGGCGGGCTCTCGACCATTTTCTGGTCGCTCATGATCGTGGTGACGTTCAAGTACGTGACCCTCATCATGCGCGCCAATAACAAGGGCGAGGGCGGGATCATGGCGCTGCTCGCGCTCGCTTCCTCCGCGGTCAAGGACCAGCCGCGCTGGCGCATGCTGATCCTGGCGCTCGGCGTGACCGGTGCCGCGCTGTTCTTCGGCGATGCGGTGCTCACGCCGGCGATCTCGGTGCTGTCCGCGGTCGAGGGGCTCGAGGTCGGCACCACGGCGTTCAAACCCTACGTCATTCCGATCGCGGTTATCGTGCTGGTGACGCTGTTCGCGTTTCAGCGCCACGGCACGGCGGTCATGGGGGCGTTCTTCGGGCCGGTTTGCCTGTTGTGGTTCCTGGCACTGGGCGCGATCGGGATCCACAACATCGTCCAGAATCCAATCGTGCTGCAGGCCATCGACCCGCTGCACGCGTTGCGCTTCGTCACCGGTCACGGATTTGCCTCGTTCGTGGTGCTCGGCGCCGTGCTGCTCGCCTTCACCGGCGCCGAGGCGCTGTACGCCGACATGGGGCACTTCGGCCGGCGCGCGGTGCGCCTGGCGTGGTTCGGCCTGGTGCTGCCGGCGCTGGTGCTTAACTATTTTGGACAAGGCGCGCTGCTGATCGCCAATCCACAGGCGATCAGCAATCCGTTCTACCTGGCGTATCCGGACTGGGCGCTGTATCCGATGATCGGGCTCGCGACCGCGGCCACCGTGATCGCCTCGCAGGCGACGATCTCGGGCGCGTACTCCGTCACCAAGCAGGCAATCCAGCTCGGCTACCTGCCGCGCATGAACATCCAGCACACCTCGGCTCGGGAAATCGGGCAGGTCTATGTTCCCGCACTGAACTGGCTGCTACTCGTATCGGTCCTGGCCGCGGTGATCGGGTTCGGCTCCTCCACGAAACTGGCCTCGGCCTACGGTGTCGCGGTGGCGGGCACGATGCTGATCGACACCTTCCTGACCTTCTTCGTCATCCGCTACGGCTGGGGTTATCACCTGCTGATCGCCGTTTCCGCCACCGCCTTCTTCATGCTGGTGGACATCGCCTTCTTCTCGGCGAGCCTGCTCAAGATCGGCGAAGGCGGATGGTTTCCGCTCACGGTGGGCGCGGCGGTTTTCACGCTCATGGTCACCTGGCGGCGCGGGCGCGAAATCCTGCTGGCGCGGTTGAAAGAATCCTCCGTGCCGTTGCAGTCGTTCCTGGATTCGCTCATGCGCAGTCCGCCGCTGCGGATAACCGGGACGGCGGTGTTCCTGACCTCGACGCCGGGCGCGGTACCGCACGCCCTGTTGCACAACCTGGTGCACAACAAGGTGCTGCACGAGCGCGTGGTGTTCCTCACCGTGGTCATCAGGGACGTACCCTGGGTGCCGCCGAAGGAACGCGTGAGCATCGAGGATCTGGGGAACAACTGCTTCCAGCTCACCGTTTACTTCGGCTTCAAGGACCGGCCCGACGTCATGCAGGCACTCGAGCAGTGCCGCGAGCACGAGCTGGAATTCCGCCCGCTCGAGACCTCGTTTTTTCTCAGCCGCGAGACCGTGGTCGCGAGTATCCGTTACGAAGGCATGGCGCTGTGGCGCGAGCGCCTGTTTTCCACGATGGCGCGCAATGCTGGCAGTCCCGTGGAATATTTCAATCTACCCACGAACCGGGTGATCGAGCTCGGCACGCAGATCGAGATTTGATGTCGCGGCGCGCCGCTTGCCAGCATCGCGGAGCCGGCTGTACTATACACCTTCGGAGGTGTATACGATGCGAACCAATATCGTGCTCAACGACAAACTCATCCGCGAGGCCATGCGCCTGACCGGCGTCAAGACGAAACGCCAGGCGGTCGATCTCGCGCTG
Organism: Pseudomonadota bacterium; assembly: GCA_038058885.1. GTDB lineage: Bacteria > Pseudomonadota > Gammaproteobacteria > Acidiferrobacterales > Sulfurifustaceae > Sulfuricaulis. Next base: position 684 of record JBBTKS010000163.1, on the reverse strand, counting down.
CGCAACCTGATTGCGCGCGGGAAACAGAAGCACATTCTTGCGCTCGCCGGGCAAGACTTGATTGCGCCTGACTACGACGTGCGCCAGGTGAGACGAAAAATGACCCATGGTGCTGGTTGACACCACGGTCTGGCTAGATTTTCTGCGCAACCGTGACACGAAACCCGTCGCCAAGTTGAAAAAATTGCTGCAAGCCGGCGAGGCGGTTATTGCACCGGTCATTCTCCAGGAGTTGCTGCAAGGCGCATCCAGCCCGGAAAACTTCGAACGGCTGCATGTCCACTTCGCCGCGCTTCCCTTGCTCAAACCCAAAAGCGATGCGGCGACCCACGTCGCGGCCGCCGCGCTCTATGCGCGCTGCCGCTGGCGGGGAATCACGCCGCGCAGCCCCCACGATTGCCTGATCGCGCAGTTGTGCGTCGAGTATAAAGTACCGCTGCTGCACGACGATCGCGATTTCGAGTCGTTGGCCCGCGTCGAACCGAAACTCAAATTGATCCCGCGCGGGTGAGGACAATACGCGTCACACGATTACTCCTTGAAGGCCGAGGTGGTCACAGTTTGTGACCACTTCACGACGGCAAATTGACCGCTCACGACAAGGCCATCGCCGCCGTCCTGTTGGCGATCCGTGAGTTAATGACACCGCCGGAACCGCCGAAGAAGCTCCGGATCGGGTTTATT
>JBBTKS010000162.1:0-6667 GCA_038058885.1 Pseudomonadota bacterium | reverse complement strand
CATGCTTGTAGCCGAAGGATTCAAACAGCAGCGTCAGTCCCGCGGTATCCTCGCCGCGCGCGAAGTTGCGCACCTGCATGCGCAACTCATGAGGCGTGGTGCGGGTGGTGTCGATCCGGAGCGCCGCGTCAAACGACAGCGGTTCGAGCAATTTTTTCTCCACATCTATCGCTTCGATCAGCGGCGTCTCATGGTCGAGCATCGGATGCTTGCGTCGTGTTTCCTTGAAGCGCTTGACCAGGATGGAGTCCTCGGCACCCAGGAAAATAATGCGGTAGTGAATGCCGCGCGTGCGCAGTTCATCCAGGCTCTTCGGGAGATCGGCGAGGAAGGCGCGGTTGCGCACGTCCAGGCCGATAGCGACGTTCATGATGGCGTTGCTGCGCATGTCGGCGAGCAAACCGGAGAAATGCGGCAGCAGCACGGCCGGCAGGTTATCGATGCAGTAGAAACCGATGTCTTCCAGGGCCTGGAGGGCGATGGTCTTTCCGGATCCGGACAGACCGCTGACGATGAAAAAACTCATTCAGTCTACTTTGCTGCGCGCCTTGCGCAGCGCCTCTCCCGCCAGCGCGTTGCGCCGGGCCGGATGAGCGGACCCGGCATTGTTCATGTGTTCCTGATGCCGTTTCATGAAATCCTCGAGGGGATCGAAGCCCCACATGCGCAGGATGTAGGCGCGGATGGCGGTTTCCACCAGCACCGCCAGGTTGCGGCCGGGGCCGACGAAGAGCGCCACCTCCGGAATTTCCACATCGAGAATCGCGCGGGTCATCTGCTTCGATTCCAGGCGGTTGATCTTGCTCATTTTCTGGCGCTGGATGGTTTCCAGGCGCACGATCAGGTGCAGCTTCTTCTTGTGCCGTACCGCGGTCTCGCCGAACATGAGCCGCACGTCCAGGATGCCCAGACCGCGCACCTCCAGGTAATCCGAGAGCAGCGTCGGACATTGGCCCACGATCACGTCCGGGCCGACGCGGACAAACTCCACGGCATCGTCCGCGATCAGGCGGTGATTGCGCGAGAGCAGCTCGAGCGCGAGCTCGCTTTTGCCGATGCCGGACTCGCCCGTGATCAGCACGCCCATGCCCATGACCTCCATGTACACGCCGTGTACCGTGATACGCGGCGCGAGTGCGCGTGTCAGGTAGTACTGGAGGTGATCGATCACCACCGGACTGGGCAGTGACGACGAGAACAGGCCGAGCGAAGTCCGGTCAGCGGCGGCAATCAGGTCGGGCGAGATATTCCTGCCGTTCGCCACGATGACAGCCGAAGTTTTGTCGCAGGTAAAAAGGTTACGGATCGCCTCTTCGCGCTCCTTTTTATCGAGACGAGACAGGTATGCTATTTCCGCTTCACCGATGACCTGGATACGGTTCGGGTGAACGAAATTGAGATGCCCCACCAGCGCCATGCCCGGATACTTGGCGGTCGTGGGCTCGAGCAGGCGGTTTCTGCCCGATTCCCCCGCAGTCCATTTGAGCTTCAGCGGACCGGATTGCGCCTCGAAAAAATCGTGCGCCGTGACCGGTGGCGTGGTCATGGAATCGATACGCGATCTGCTCGGCCTGATCGAAGCGCCGGTGGATTTTTTCCGTGGTTTACGCCGCAAGCGGCTATTGCCTCATTATCGTGGTTGCGGAAAATTCCCACCGCGGCGACAGATACGCATAATTTCTTCCTCTGTGTCTGTCGGGTGGCAGCAGGGTGACAGCCATTGTAACAGGTTTGAGGTCTGGAACGCCCCATCCATGCCACGGCCGGGACGGTGATTCCCCGATGGACCGCGGCGGATCGGACATGCCGGCCATGGGCAGTAAGCCACGGCGTTTCAGGTTATACCGGGACACTGCGCGTTGACTGGACCAATCCGGCGCCGCATGCCAATCGCGGCCTGGCTTAGTTATAGATATGGATGACGGGTTATTCTGCCGGGGTGACGGGCATGCGCGTCATGCCATGGGGTGCGCGGACGCGTGCCTGCCCGACAAGTAGCGCCTCAGGGTGTTTCGAGCTTCTTGAGCGACGCTTCGCCGCGGTGATGATTGGCGGCTTTCCCCCTGTGCCGGAGCATCTGCCGGTCGAGTTTGTCGGCGAGCGCGTCGATCGCGGCATACATGTCGGATCCCTCGGCGTTGGCGTGCAGGGTGGTCCCGGGCGCGTGGATGGTAGCCTCGGCCTTGTGCAGGTTTTTCTGGACGTGCAGCACGACCTTGGTGTTGATGACGTCGTCGAAATGTTTCTGGAGGCGTCCGATTTTCTCCGAGGTATATTCGCGCAGGGGTTCGGTGATTTCCACTTGATGACCGCTTACCGTGATTTGCATGCGTGCTCTCCGGATGGAAATAGGGAAGATCTGAATAAATCCAAAATAAATACTATTTCTCACCGCAAAGGCGCAAAGAGCGCAAAGGTTTTTCTCAATAAGAATCTCATGTTTTTCTTTGCGTTCTTCGCGTCTTTGCGGTGAATAATCATCAATCTAAAAATCCTTAGACGAGCGACTTTCGCTGGTTGGAAGGCGGGATGTTCATCGACTCGCGGTATTTCGCGACCGTGCGCCGCGCGACATTGATGCCCTGCTCGGACAGGATCTCGGCGATCGTGCTGTCGCTGATGGGTTTGGTCGGCGTTTCGCACTCCACCAGCTTCTTGATGATCGAGCGGATCGCGGTCGCCGAACAGGTGCCGCCGTCCGCGGTGGAGACGTGACTGGAGAAGAAATACTTCAGCTCGAATATCCCGCGCGGGGTGAGCATGTATTTGCTGGTGGTCACGCGCGAGATGGTCGACTCGTGCATGCTCACGGTTTCCGCGACGTCATGCAGCACCAGCGGCTTCATGGCTTCCGCCCCGTGGTCGAAGAAGGCACGCTGGCGGTCCACGATCGTGCGCGCGACCTTGAGCAGCGTCTCGTTTCGGGAATTAAGGCTCTTGATGAACCAGCGCGCCTGCTGGAGCTGGTCCTGCAGGTAACGGTTGTCGGCGCTCGAATCCCCGCGGTGGATCATCTTTTCGTAATGACGATTGATGCGCAGATTCGGGGAGACGTCCGGATTGAGATCGGCGCGCCATACGCCGCGGATTTTCTTGACGATGATGTCAGGGACGACGTAGCTCGCCTGCGAAGACGTGACGGAATTCCCCGGCCGCGGGTTCAGGCCCTGGATTAAATTGATCACCTGCTGCAGATCTTCCGCCGAGAGTTTGAGCTGCCGTCGCAGCTGGGTGTAGTCCCGGCCGGCCAGCAGCGCCAGGTTTTGCGGGGTAGCGAGTTCCGTCGCCGCCTTCAGCCCGGGGGTATCGGACGGGAGCACCTTCATCTGCAGGCGCAGGCATTCGGCGAGGTCGCGCGAACCGACGCCGAGCGGGTCGTAATTCTGTATCTGGTGCAGCACCGCCTCGATCTCGTCGATTTCCACCGGCAGGTTTTTGCTCAAGGCCTGCTGGATTTCCTCCAGCTTGCAGCTCAGGTAGCCGTCCTCGCTGATGGCGTCGATCAGGGCAAGCGCTATCTGCTTGTCGGTGTCGGAATATGGCGTCATTTGCATCTGCCACAGCAGGTGATCGCGCAGCGTCTGCGGTGGGCTGTTGCGGGCGTCGATGTCGGGGAAATCTTCATTCGATCCCGAGCGGCTCCCCGTGGGAGCGGTCATGGATTCGAAACTGTCGGTCCAGTCTGACTCGTTGTCATCACTGGGACCGGTGTCGACGTCGGGACCGGAATCGGTCGTCGGAAGCGTTTCGGCCTCGTCGTAGGAAGCGGTCTCGGTGCTGTCCAGGCTCTCGGCCGTGGTGGAGTCTGCCGCGCCTTTGATTTCAGCGGCTTCCTCCTCCTTTTCGTTTTCCTCGAGCAGCGGGTTGCTTTCAAGCGCTTCCTGGATCTCCTGCTGGAGTTCGATGGAAGAAAGCTGCAGCAGCCGGATGGCCTGCTGCAATTGGGGGGTGATTGTCAGGTGTTGACCAAGTTTAAGGTCAAGTGACTGCTTCATAAATACAGGCGATGGTTCTGTGGTAAGCGGGGCCTTCAGCCCCTGGAGCGATTCCGCGTTGTCTACCCGAAAGTTTAGTACATATTCGTGCGGTGGAGGGAATCCGCCTGTCGTTCTGGCGCGTGGCGTCTATAATCCATAGGAAACAGCGAATAAAATCAGAGACGGAAGTCCTCTCCCAGATAAACCTTTTTGACGGCGTCATTATATAAGATATCGCTGGGCGTGCCTGACGTCAGCACCCGGCCATCGCTCAGAATATACGCGCGGTCGCATATTTTGAGGGTTTCACGGACGTTGTGATCGGTGATCAGCACGCCGATCCCGCGCTCCTGCAGGTGCCTGATCAACTGCTGAATTTCCAGAACGGTAATCGGATCCACGCCGGCGAAGGGTTCGTCGAGCAGGATGAAGCGCGGCGTGGTCGCCAGCGCGCGCGCGATTTCCACGCGCCGCCGTTCGCCGCCGGACAGGCTGATCCCCGGCGCGTCGCGCCGCGCGGCGATATTGAGATCGTGCAGGAGTTCCTCGAGGATGCGCGCGCGATCCGTCTCGGCAAGATCGGCGCGTGTCTCGAGAATCGCCATGATGTTTTCCGCGACCGTCAGGTTGCGAAACACGGAAGGTTCCTGCGGTAGATAGCCCAAGCCGAGACGCGCGCGCCGGTGCATCGGCAGATCGCCGATATCCGTTTTATCCAGGCGGATGGCGCCGCTGTCCATCGGCACGAGTCCCACGATCATATAGAAGCAGGTGGTCTTGCCCGCGCCGTTCGGACCGAGCAGGCCGACGATCTCGCCGCTGCGTATTTCCAGCGAAACATCCTTCACGACCTGACGGCCCTTGTACTGCTTGTTCAGTCGTTCGGCGGTCAGCGTGCTGGTAACCTGGATGCCGGGCCGTTTGTTCCTCGAGCGCCTGTCCGGTTTTGTCGTTTCAGCCATGGCTGCGCTCAGGGGTTGGGTGCCGGGTTGGAGGCGGGTGGGGCCGTCTGCTTTCGGGGTTGTATGACGGCATTGATGCGGCCGTCGCTCTGGTCGTCGCCCGAGGCGCTCAGGCTTCGGGTGTCGAGATCGTAATGCAACACGCTGCCGGTGAACAGATCATCGCCGCGTCGCAGGCTGACCTCGCCGATCATGTCGAGTTTTCCGGTGGAAACGTGGTAATCGACACGCTTGGCCTCGGCCTGGATTTCTTCCGACGTGGCATCCGGTTGTTGATGCAGCTTCACCGGACTGCCGGTCGCCTGAATGAGTTCAGTTTGGTTGTTCCGGGCGCGGATTTCCACGCGCTCCGCCTTGATCGACAACCGGCCCTGTTCGGCGACGACATTGCCGCGATAAACCGCCGTGCCGGTTTTTTCATTGACCTCGACCGAGCGGGCGTTGATGCGGATGGGTTCGTCCTCATCATCCCTGGCGGCGTGTGTTATCGGGGCGGCCGCCAGCCACAGCAGGAGATAAATGACCGGTAGCAGGACTGGTGAGGCAAGTTTTCCTGGCTTCATGCGGACGTCATCGGTCGAGCAGAATTTTCATGCTGTCGGCGCGGATTTCACCGCCGGCGCCGCGCGGGTCTCGGCCCTGGGCGGAAAGGACGTTGCCGCTCATGAGGATCTGATTTCCGTCCTTCGGTATCCATCCCTTGTCGGCGCGAGTGTGTATGGGCGTAAGATTTTCACGATACTGGATCAGATAAGGTTGCTCCAGATCGGAGCTGCCGTCGTCGCCGTAATGAACCAGCCGCGCGGCCGCCAGGGCGTAACGCCGGCGACCATTCTCGTTCATGACCGTGGCGTCGAAATTCTCGATGATGTAGTCGGGGTCGTGACGCGCCTTGCCGTCGAATACCTTCTCCGGCACGCCCACCGTGCGCGTCAGCCACCAGGAGCCGGTGGCGAGCAGCAACAGGGTGGCCGTGATGGCGAGCCGTTTGGCGTCGAGGATCATCCGGCCGCCCGCCCTCCGTGGTCCGAGAGGTATTTCTGCATTTCCGCGTGGTAGGTTCCCTGCGCGTACAGGATCATTTCACAAACCTCGCGCGCCGCGCCGCAACCGCCGCCGCTGGGCGTGACCCAGTGGGCATATTTTTTGGCGAGCGGGTGGGCGCTCTGCACGGCAATGGCCAGCCCCACCTGCAGCATGATGGGCAGGTCGACCACGTCGTCGCCGACATACGCGGTCTGCTCCGGCGCGAGCTTCAGTTCGGCGATCAATCGGCGGTACACCGGCAATTTTTCCTTGCATCCCTGATGGACGTATTTGATGTCGAGGTCCCGCACGCGGTGTTTGACCACCTCGGAGGTGCGGCCGGTGATGATGCCGGCGGCCACGCCGTTGCGCTGCAACATCTTGATGCCGTGGCCGTCGAGCGAATTGAAGGCCTTGTATTCCTGGCCGTCATCGCCGATCACGAGCCGTCCATCGGTGAGCACCCCGTCGACGTCGAACAGCAGCAGTTTCACCTTCGCGGCGAGCGCGAGCACCTTGGGATTCACCTCGAACGCTGGCGCGAGAATCTGGTTCATTGGGAATGTTCGTAATTATTCAGAAATATATCTCACCGCAAAGACGCAAAGGACGCAAAGAAAAACATGATTTTTTATCAGGAAGAATCTTTGCGCTCTTTGCGCCTTTGCGGTGAATAATCATTAATTAGATAACCCCGGCGCG
>JBBTKS010000161.1:0-12088 GCA_038058885.1 Pseudomonadota bacterium | reverse complement strand
CTTGGGTATCCCGATTCAGAAAAGCGACTGGTTCACCCGCGCCGGCGGGCCCGGCATCACCGCCAACCCCAAGGTGGCACAGGCCGCGTTCGAGCCGGATGTGCTGGCTCAGGTTCGCAACAGCGATGCGATTGAGATCAGCGGCGATACCCTTGTGGCCATCCGCGTCACCGACAAGCAGCCGGCCGGACGCAAGCCGTTGGCTGAGGTGCGCGCGCAGATCGAGCGAGTACTGAAGCAGGAACAAGCAAAACAGGAAGCCGGCAAGCTGGGCGAAGCATGGTTGCGTGAGCTGCAGGCCGGCGGATCGCTCGAGGCGCTGGCCAAAAAGCGTGGTCTCAACTACCAGTCACCGAAGATGTTCAAGCGCCAATCGCCGGCAGGAGTTGAATCACTCGTCGCCGAAGCCGCATTCCGGGCAGCGCGACCCGATGGCGGAAAGCCGGCGTACGATCTGGTTGATTTGGGCCCTCAGGGTTATGCGGTGCTGGCCGTGCTGCGTGTGCGCGACACGTCAGACAAGGCGCAAAGCGGCGCGCAGGAGAAGGCCCTGTCGTTGCTATTAAAGCGTCGTGGTCCGGACTACTATGCCAATTACCGCGCGGGATTGCGGCAGAAGACAAATATCAAGATCTACGCTGACCAGCTGTAAGCCTATTCCAGCAGTTTGCCGTAATCCAGACCGATCGCCACGGTGTTGAATCCACCGTCGACATAGGTGATTTCGCCGGTCACCGCGGAGGCGAGATCGGAGCACAGGAACGCCGCCACATTTCCCACCTCGTCGATGGTCACGCCGCGCCCGAGCGGTGCCATTTTGTCGTTGTAATCCAGCAGCTTTTTAAAGTCGGTAATGCCGGCGGCCGCCAACGTTCGGATCGGTCCAGCGGAGATCGCATTGACGCGGATGCCCTCCGGGCCGAGCGCCTGCGCCAGATAGCGCACGTTCGCCTCGAGGCTCGCCTTGGCCAATCCCATGATGTTGTAATTGGGTACTGAGCGGTCGGCGCCGATGTAGGTGAGTGTCAGCAACGCCCCCTGGCGACCCTGCATCATGGACCGGCCGGCCTTGGCCAGCGCGATCATGCTGTAAGAGCTGATCTCGTGTGCGATGCGGAATCCCTCGCGCGTCGTGACATCCACGAAGTTGCCGGACAGCTGTTCACGCAGCGCGAAAGCGACTGAATGAACGATGATGTCGAGCCCGTCCCAGAAGTCATCGAGGTGCGAGAACACCGCCTCGACCTGCTCGTCGCTGGAAACATCGCAGGGGATCAGAATATCCGACTTGGTCTGGGCCGCCAGCTTCTGGACCCGTTCCTTGAGCTTCTCGTTCTGGTAGGTATAGGCGATCTCGGCGCCCTCCCGGTGCATGGCTTTGGCGATCCCCCAGGCGATGGACCGATCCCCGGCCACGCCCACGATCAGCGCCCGCTTGCCTGCCAGAAATCCCATAATACGATCTCCACCTGTTATTTGAATTGAGAGCCTGACGCCGCGTTGTTTTGCCGGGCGTCCGGGTGAAATCAGCCGCTACAGTAGCGAAAATTCACGCCCGCGGGAAGAGGGATGAATGGATGGAATTTGATATATTGGAGCCTAACCGGCTTGCTTAATACGTCAAGACGAGCGAGCGCAGCGAGCAGGGCTACATTTAACCGGCACGACGGACCTAACTGGAGAACGGACTCAGGCAGCATGAAATGCCCCGGCGCGACGCGGAATGTCTTGTTGGCGATTTTGATCCTTTTCTCCGCTGCCGTGGCGGCTTCCTGGAACAATCCCTATCCGGCGGCGGACGCGGAAAAGAACATTCTGTATTCCGCCTTCCGTGAGCGCCCCAAGACATTCGACCCGGCGCGCGCCTACAGCTCCAACGAATATCAATTCATCGCCCAGATTTACGAACCACCGTTCCAGTACCATTACCTCAAGCGGCCGTATACGCTGGTGCCGCTGACCGCCACCGGTGTTCCAGCGCCCGTCTTTTTCGACAAGCAGGGACGCCGCCTGCCGCACAATGCTCCGGTGGCGCGCATCGCCTACAGCGTATATGAGATCCATATCCGCCCGGGTATTTATTTCCAGCCGCACCCGGCGTTCGCACGCGATGCTTCCGGCCGGCTGCTGTATCACGCCCTGGGCGCGGGCGACCTCACGGAGGTCAATGCCATCGGCGATTTTACGCAAACCGGCACGCGCGAAGTGACGGCCGCCGACTACATCTACCAGATCAAGCGCCTGGCGCATCCCAAGCTGCACTCACCGATCCAGAGCCTCATGAACGATTACATCGTGGGGATCCGGGAATACGCCGACACGCTCAAGAAGGCGTATGACGCCATCGCCGGCGGCCGCGAGGAGGGCGTTTATCTCGATCTCGCGCAATACCCGCTGGCCGGCGTCGAGGAAGTCGACCGCTACACCTATCGCGTGAAGATCAAGGGCAAGTATCCGCAGTTCCTGTACTGGATGGCCATGCCGTTTTTTGCTCCGTTGCCGCCCGAAGCGGATCATTTCTTCTCGCAGCCGGGCATGGCGGAAAAGAATCTCACGCTCGACTGGTATCCCGTCGGCAGCGGCGCCTACATGCTGACGGTCAACAATCCCAACCGCCAGATGGTGCTGGAGCGCAATCCCCATTACCACGAAGAACTTTATCCCGCCGCGGGCGAGCCCGGCGACTTGCCCGCCGGCTTGCTGGCCGATGCCGGCAAGCCTCTGCCCTTCATCGATAAAGTCGTGTTCAGCCTCGAGAAGGAAGGCATCCCGTACTGGAACAAGTTTCTACAGGGATATTACGACCGCTCCGGCGTGCTGGCCGAAAGTTTCGATCAGGCGATCCGCTTCACCGGCGAGGGCGACACCGAGGTGAGCGAGGCGATGAAACAGAAGGGCATACAGTTGCTGACCAGCGTGCAGACCTCGACCTATTATCTTGGTTTCAACATGCTCGATCCGCTGGTCGGCGGCTACACGGAGCGCGCCCGCAAGCTGCGCCTGGCAATTTCGATCGCCATCGATTTCGAAGAGCAGATATCGATATTCGATAACGGCCGTGGCATCGCTGCGCAGGGTCCGCTGGCGCCGGGCATCTTCGGCTACCGCGAGGGCAAGGCGGGCATCAATCCGTACGTGTACGACTGGGTGGAGGGAAGACCGCAGCGCAAGCCGATCGAATACGCGCGCCGGCTGCTGGCCGAGGCCGGCTATCCGGGTGGTGTCGATCCCGCCACCGGCAAGCCGCTCATGATCAATTTCGAAACCCCGGCGACCGGACCCGAGCGCAAGGCTCAGCTCGACTGGATGCGCAAGCAGTTGCAGAAGCTCGACGTCCAGCTGGTGATACGCGCCACCGACTACAACCGCTTTCAGGAAAAGATACGCAAGGGTGACGCGCAGATTTACGATTGGGGCTGGAACGCGGATTATCCCGATCCGGAGAATTTCCTGTTCCTGCTCTACGGGCCGAACAAGAAGGTCGGGCACGACGGCGAAAACGCGTCGAATTACGACAACCCGGAGTTCAATCGCCTGTTCGAGCGCATGAAGAACATGGACAATGTTCCCGAGCGCCAGGCCATCATCGATCAAATGGTGGACATCGCGCGTCGCGACGCGCCCTGGGTCTGGGGCGTGCATCCGAAGCAGTTCACCCTGCAGCACGCCTGGGTGTATAACACCAAGCCCGGCCAGATGGCGAATAACACCCTCAAATACACCCGTATTGACTCCAGGATGCGCGCGGAGCGGCGCGCGGCCTGGAACCGCCCCGTGATCTGGCCCGTCGTGGCCGTGCTGGTGGTGCTTGTAGTTAGTGCGGTGCCGGCCGTCGTGACTTATCGTCGTCGCGAAAGAGGGGGGCGCCGGTGATCGCCTACATCATCCGCCGTCTGTTGTATGCCATCCCGATCCTGATCGGCGTGAATCTGCTCACCTTCGCGCTGTTCTTCTTCGTCAACAGTCCCGACGACATGGCGCGCGTGCATCTGGGCGGCAAGCGCGTCACGCCCGAAGCGATCGCCAAGTGGAAAGAGGACCGCGGTTACAACAAGCCGTTGCTGTACAACGCCTCCGGCGCCGGCGCGGAAAAACTCACCGGGACCATCTTTTACAAACATTCGCTGCGACTGTTCGCGCTCGAATTCGGCCGTTCCGACAACGGCCGCAACATCGGTTACGACATCCGCCAGCGCATGTGGCCGAGCCTTGCGATCGCGCTACCGATCTTTCTGGTCGGCATATTGGTGCATATCACGTTTGCCATGCTGATCGCTTTTTTCCGCGGCAGCTATCTCGACACCGCGGGCGTGGTGCTGTGCGTCATCATGATGTCCATCTCCGCGCTGTTTTATGTTATCGGCGGACAATACCTGGTCAGCATGTTGCTGCGCCTGGTGCCGGTCTCGGGTTATGACATCGGCATGGACGCGGTCAAGTTCCTGGTGCTGCCGGTACTGGTCGGGGTCGTGAGCGGAATCGGTGCGAGCACGCGCCTGTACCGCACGTTTTTTCTCGAGGAGATCGGCAAGGATTACGTTCGCACCGCGCGCGCCAAGGGCCTGTCGGAACTGCGCGTGCTGTTCCGTCACGTGCTCAAGAACGCCATGATTCCGATCCTGACCGGGGTGGTGGTCGTGATTCCGCTGCTGTTCACCGGCAGTCTCATCATGGAGTCGTTTTTCGGGATTCCCGGTCTGGGCAGCTATACGATTGATGCCATTAACTCGCAGGATTTCGCCATCGTGCGCGCCATGGTGTTCCTCGGTTCGGTGCTGTACATCCTGGGGCTGATCCTGACCGACATCACCTACACGCTGGTGGACCCGCGCGTGAGGCTGAGCTGACGCCATGCCTTTCCAGTTCGAATTCCTCTGGACCGATATCCTGATCTATCTGCTGCTGGTGTCGGTAATGGTCTTCGCGTTCTATACCCTGCGCCACGAGCACCTGCGCGTGCCGTGGCGGCAGGTTTCGCGCCGGCCGATGGCCATGGCTTCTCTCGTCGTGTTGTCGGTCTACGTGGTCGTGGGGCTGCTGGACTCGGTGCATTACCGGCCATTGCTCGAAACCCGAAATCAGGGCGAGCGGGTATATTCGAACGAGGTGCTGAGCCTGCTGGACAAGCTGGCGACGCCCCTGCGCACGCGCCTCGAGAAAACCTATTCCGCGCCGTTCGCCGTGCAGGCCTATACCAAGGAAACCATGGAATATCCCGACGGACGTCACGCGCGGGAATATCCGCGCCTGTTATACGGTGGGGCGCATCTGAAGGACCCGGGCGAGCGCACAGCGGACATTACGCGGCGGGTGATCGTGGCCACGGCTATGGGCCTCGCCTTGTGGCTGCCATTGGTCACGGGCTTTCTGTTGCTGTGGCGCGAGCGCACGGAATCGTGGAGCCAGGCGGCGCGCCGGTTCGTGCGTGGTGAAGGCCAGGTTCCGTGGCGCACGATCTGGGTGACGACGGGCATTCTGATCGTGCTCACCATGAATGCCGTCAGTCTCTCGCAGGTCTATCACATCCTCGGTACCGACCAGGTGGGCCAGGACGTGTATTACAAATCCCTGAAAAGCATCCGCACCGGCCTCGTGATCGGCACGCTCACCACGCTGGTGATGCTGCCGTTCGCCGCCGTGTTCGGCATCATGGCCGGCTATTTCCGCGGCTGGGTCGATGACGTCATCCAGTACACCTACACGACACTAAGCTCGATTCCCGGCGTGTTGCTGATCGCCGCCGCCATTCTGAGTCTGCAAGTGTACGTGGGAAATCATCCCGACTCGTTCCACAGCGCCACGGAACGAGCCGACATCCGGCTGCTGTTCCTGTGCCTGATCCTCGGCGTGACCAGCTGGACCAGCCTGTGCCGGCTGCTGCGCGGGGAGACCTTGAAGCTGCGCGAGATGGATTACCTGCAGGCGGCGCGCGCCTTGGGCTCAAGTCACGTGTCGGTCATGGCGCGTCATATCCTGCCCAACGTCATGCACATCATCCTCATCGCGGTGGTGCTGGATTTCAGCGGATTGGTGCTGGCCGAGGCCGTGCTGTCCTACGTCGGTGTGGGCGTGGACCCGACCATGGACAGTTGGGGCAACATGATCAACAGCGCGCGGTTGGAGATGGCGCGCGAGCCGGTCGTGTGGTGGAGCCTGGCGTCGGCGTTCGTGTTCATGTTCGGGCTGGTGTTGTCGGCGAATCTTTTTTCCGACGCGGTGCGGGATGCGTTCGATCCGAGGTTGCGGAAGTGATACCAATTTTGCGTTCTACACGGATTATCGAATCGCCTGCGGCGATAATGAAAAGCTACTTGTGGGTGGCTGACCCACGAGAATCCAATGTAGCGTGCGCTGCGCGCACGACATTCGACAGCCGCTACCGGAGACGCCATGAGCGCTAAAGAAGAATTGCTCAGAGTCGAAGGTCTCAAAACCTTGTTCGATACGCCCGAGGGCATGGTGCGTGCCGTGGACGGCATCGACTTCCATATTGCGCGCGGTGAGACCTTGGCACTGCTCGGCGAATCCGGCTGCGGAAAGTCGATCTCGGCGCTGTCGCTGCTGCAACTGGTGCCGCAGCCCGCCGGTCACATTGCTGCCGGTCAGGTGCGGCTGAACGGTCAGGACGTGCTGGTGCTGCCCGAACGCGACATGCGCAACATTCGCGGCAAGCGCATCGCCATGATCTTTCAGGAGCCGCAAACCTCGCTCAACCCGGTGCTGACCATCGGCGAGCAGATCAGCGAAGCGCTGCCCGCCACCGACAGACAGACACGCAAGCAACGCCGTTCCAGGGCGGCGGAACTGCTGGGCGCGGTCGGCATTGCCGATGCCGACCGGCGCTACGACGAGTATCCGCATCAGCTTTCCGGCGGCATGAAGCAGCGCGTTATGATCGCCATGGCGCTGGCGGCGCAGCCCGACCTGCTGATCGCCGATGAACCGACAACGGCGCTCGACGTCACTATCCAGGCGCAGATCCTGGGTTTGCTCAGGGAGCTTCAGAAAAAGACCGGCATGGCGATACTGCTCATCACCCACGACCTCGGCGTGGTGGCGGAGATGGCCGATCGCGTGGCCGTCATGTACGCGGGGCAGATCGTCGAATCCGCCTCGCGCAAACAGTTCTTTGCTTCGCCCAAACATCCGTATTCGCGCAAGCTGTTCCGCTCCATCCCCGGGCGCGTGCAGCGCGGCGCGGCGCTGGAGGTGATCGCCGGCAGCGTACCGTCGCTGCGGCAGACATTCCGCGGCTGCCGGTTTGCCGACCGTTGCGATCAGGCCTGGGAACTCTGCCGCAAGAAAGTCCCTGGCTGGACGACGCAGAACAGCCGGGGTGTGCGTTGCCATCTGTACGATGACACCGTGTCGGCGCCACCCTCGACGGTCAAATCCCGCCGTACAACCAGAAAGGCACCGAAAGCAGATACCGGCAAGGCGGGTGAAACCCTGTTGCACGTGACCGACCTCAAAGTGCATTTCCCGATAACCAAGGGCGTGTTCCAGCATGTCGTGGGTCAGGTGAAGGCGGTCGACGGAGTATCGCTGGACATCGCGCGCGGCCGCACGCTGGCGCTTGTGGGCGAATCCGGTTGCGGCAAGACCACCGTCGGCAAGGGCATTCTGCAATTGGTGCCGCCCACGGCGGGAAGCGTGACGTACAACGGGCGGGAGCTCACGCACTTGAAGGGGAGTGAACTGCGACCACTGCGGCGCCACTTCCAGATCATCTTCCAGGACCCTTATGCCTCGCTCGACCCGCGCATGCTGGTCGGCGAGATCCTGGAAGAGGGCATGCGCGCCCAGGACATCGGCGCCAACCGCGTAGCACGGCAGGCCAGGGTGGTGGAACTGCTGCAACAGGTCGGATTACCACCCGAAGCGAGCCAGCGCTACCCGCACGAGTTCTCCGGCGGTCAGCGCCAGCGTATCAGCATCGCGCGGGCGCTGGCGGTCGAACCGGAGCTGATCGTGTGCGACGAGCCCACCAGCGCGCTCGATGTGTCCGTCCAGGCGCAGGTCCTGAACCTGCTCAAGGGCCTGCAGGACGATCTGGGCTTGAGCTACCTCTTCATCACGCACAATCTGTCGGTGGTGGAGTACCTGGCGCACGAGGTGGCGGTCATGTATCTCGGGCGCATCGTGGAACGCGGGCGCGTGGACGAAGTGCTGGAGAACCCGAAGCACCCGTACACCGAAGCGCTGTTGTCGGCGGTGCCGGTGATCGAGGCGAAGGACCGTCGCACTATCATCCGCCTGCAGGGCGACATGCCCTCGCCGAGCAAGCCTCCGGCGGGCTGCCATTTCCATCCGCGCTGCCCGCAGGCGATGGATATCTGCCGCCGGCAATATCCCGCGACAACGGAATTCAGCGGCACGCATGAGGCGCGTTGCCATCTGTTCACGACGGGGAAGAACTAGAAGAAAACCGAACGGCTAGCCGTTCGGCGTGGAGACTTCGATCGAGGCGGTCGGGGCGCCGCCGGTCCATATTTTAAGCTTCTGCCCGAGACGCAGCACATCGCTCATCTGCATGAGGTTCCACTTCGCCAGCTGGCCAACCACCACGTTGTAGCGGCGCGCGATGCTCGACAGGGTATCGCCGCGGCGCACGCGATGAATGACCGGCTCGCCATGGACGGCGCGTGAAGTCGAAGCGCGGTACGCGGTGCGAATCACTTCCGGCTTCAACGGACGGGCGGAAATCGGAATCAGCAGATCCTGTCCGCTACGGAGCAGATTGCTGCGCAGGTTATTGGCGGTGCGGACCACCGGGACGGTGACGCCGTAACGGCGCGCGATTTCATGCAGATTGTCGCCGCGCTTGACGACATGATGCAGCCATTGAACCCTTTCCTCTTCCGGCAGATTGCTCAGTCCCGCGATCAGGGCGTCTTTCTTGTCGGCCGGCACCAGCAGGTGATGCGGGCCGTTGGGGTCGGTGGCCCAGCGTGTATAGCCGGGGTTGATGTTGTGCAGGTCGTCGATGGAGACATCCACCAGTTTGGCCACGACGCCGAGATCAATCTGCGAGCCGGTTTCCACGCGCGTAAAATAGGGCTCATCCGGGATGCTGGCCAGCTGAACGCCGTACTTGGCCGGGTCGGCGACGATACTGACCATGGCCATGAGCTTGGGCACGTAATGCACGGTTTCGCGCTTGAGTTTCAGATGCTGATACTCGGTGGATTTTCCCTTGCGCTCGTTGTATTTCATCATGCGTCCGATCTTGCCTTCGCCCGCGTTATACGCAGCAAGGGCGAGATGCCAGTCGCCGTCAAAATCGTTGTAAAGTTTTTCGAGGTAATCCAGCGCCGCCTGGGTCGAGGCCTGTACGTCTCGGCGGCCGTCATACCACCAGTTGGCCTTCAGGCCGTACAACCGGCCGGTGCCCGGCATGAACTGCCACAAACCGACGGCGCGGGCGCGGGAGTAAGCGTGCGGCTTATACGCGCTCTCGATGGCGGGCAGGAGCGCGATTTCCATCGGCATGCCGCGTTTTTCGACTTCGTCGGCAATGTAATAGAGGTACAGCCGCGCACGTTCCATCATGCGCTGCATGTATTCGGGATTGTTGGCGAACCAGCGGGCTTCGCGTTCCACCAGCGGACTGTCGAGCGGCTTCATGGTGAAGCCCTTGCGCAGCCTGGCCCAGATGTCGGAATCGTTGCTTGTGGCGACGTCAGGCTTGGTCTCGATGGGCTTGTCGCTCTCGATCAGGGCTGTCGCCGGGGAAGATGTGACGTTTAGGTCGCCCGCTGCCGGTGCCGCCTGGGCCGGGGTCGGTTCAGAGGCTGTCTTGGCGGTCTCGGGGGAGCTTGTCGCGCACCCTGCCAGGGTCAGGAGAACGACGACGGGCAGGACCTGTTGTTTGATTTTTTGCCAACGCATGTGAACAAATAGTAGGGTGAAGATGATGGAGCGTCAACCTGTTAAGTAACATTATTTAAGTAAATTCAATGTTCTGTCATTTGTCCAGCGAAGAATGACAGACGTGAATTTTGTCGCCGAGAGAGGCAAAAAATCCTGCCGCTCATCCCCTGAAATCATCCTTCCATCGCCGCACCGCGGCGAACACCGCCACCGCGGAATCGAGCGTGCGCCCGGTCTGTTTTTCGGCCGCCGCGCGCACCGTCGCCTGTTCCGATCGCAGGAACGGATTGATGCGCCGCTCCAGGCCAATGGTCGAGGGCAGGGTGGGCAGATTCTGGGTTCGTTGCGCACGTGCCCAGTCGCGATGCGCGCGGGTGTCGGCGTTATCCGGCTCGACCGTGAGCGCAAAGCGCAGATTGGCCTCGGTGTATTCGTGCCCGCAGTATATTTGGGTCGCTTCCGGCAGGGCGCTGAACCTGGAAAGCGAGGCGAGCATCTGTTCCGCGGTCCCTTCGAACAAGCGCCCGCAGCCGGCCGAGAACATCGTGTCGCCGCACAGCAGCATGCCCGCGCCATAGTAGGCGATGTGACCGGCGGTATGACCGGGGACGTCGAGCACGTCGAATCCCAGGCCGAGCTCGGGAAGATCGACGTGATCGCCGTCCTTGAGCCGGTGCGTAACGGCGGGGATGCGCTCACGCGCCGGGCCGTACACCGGGACGGTATAATGTTTGAGTAAGTCCTCCACGCCGCCCACGTGGTCGCCGTGATGGTGAGTGCACAGGATGGCCGCGGGCTTCAGGCGCTGTTTTTCCAGCGCCGCCAGCACCGGGTCGGCATCGCCGGGGTCGACGATGGCCACGCGGTCCGGGGATTTCCCGCGGATCAGCCAGATATAGTTGTCCTCGAAAGCGCGGACGTGTAAAACATCGGTCATGCATCCAGTTTGAGAGCCCGCAGGGGGAACGTCAATGAGCCAGACAAATTCCTGTAGCACGCAATGGCGCCAGTTGCGCGAGTGGTTCGATTCGCCGCTCGGGCGCTCGCTGCAGGGCATGGAGGCGCATCATCTCCGCGCCGTGTTGCCCAACCTTTATGGCACGGTGGCCGCCCAGCTCGGCCAGATCGGCGAACTCGACCTGATGGATGCCTGCATCGCCCCCACGCGCATCCTGCTCGATCACCACGCCGGGCCGGACGGTTGCGTGGTGCGCGGATTGCCCGAGGCGCTGCCGCTCGACACCAAAAGCGCCGATGTCCTGATCCTGCCGCACACGCTCGATTTCTGCGACGACCCGCATCAGGTCCTGCGCGAGGTCAGCCGCGTGCTGCGCCCCGAAGGCCACGTCGTGATACTCGGCTTCAACCCGATGAGCCTGTGGGGATTCCGCCGGCTCACCGCGCGCCGCCCGCGCGTGGCGCCGTGGTGCGGAAAGTTTTTCCGCCTGTCGCGCATCAAGGACTGGCTCGCGCTGCTCGACTTCGAGACCACGCACGGCACCATGCTCTATTACCGCCCGCCGCTGCGCAACGAAGGCTTCATGCACCGGTTGCACTTCCTCGACAAGATGGGCGACCGCTGGTGGCCGATGATGGCGGGGGTGTATCTGGTGGTGGCGAAGAAGCGCGTCGTCGGCGTAACGCCGCTGCCGCTCAGCTGGAAAACCAAACGCGCGGTCGGCCGTGCCGCAACGCAGCCCGCCGCGCGCGGGATGATCCTGCCGTTTCAGCGAAAACAATAACGCGTTTCAGCACGTCACTTGGATAAAGTCACGATCTTCACTGACGGCGCTTGCCGCGGCAATCCCGGACCCGGGGGCTGGGGCGCGATCCTGTTCAAGGACGATCACGAGAAGGAACTCTACGGCGCCGAGCGCGAGACCACCAACAACCGCATGGAACTCATGGCCGCGATCCAGGCGCTAGAAGCCCTGAAGCGCCCGTGCGAGATCACGCTCACGACCGATTCCCAGTACGTGAAAAAAGGCATCACCGAATGGCTCGCCAACTGGAAACGCCGCGGCTGGAAAACCGCGGACAAAAAACCGGTGAAGAACCAGGATTTGTGGCAACGCCTCGATGAAGCGGCGCACAAGCACAAGATTCACTGGAAGTGGATCAAGGGGCATAGCGGACATGAGGAAAATGAGCGCGCCGATCAGCTCGCTAATCGTGCGATTGAGGAGATGTTGGAATGAAACTCCCTCTCCCGATG
>JBBTKS010000160.1:0-4334 GCA_038058885.1 Pseudomonadota bacterium | reverse complement strand
CGCCCGGGCGCATCATCGATTATTTCAAGCAGCACGTGTTCGACCTCGAGGCGGTACAGGTGATGGTGCTCGACGAGGCCGACCGCATGTTCGACCTCGGCTTCATCAAGGACATCCGTTTCCTGCTGCGGCGCATGCCGCCGCCCGGCGCGCGCCTGAGCATGCTGTTCTCGGCCACGCTCTCCTACCGCGTCACCGAGCTCGCCTACGAGCACATGAACAATCCGCAGTTCGTGCGCATCGAGCCGGACAAGCGCACCGCCGACAAGGTCACGCAGGCGCTGTACCACACGGCGATCGAGGAGAAGATTCCGTTGCTGGTGCACCTGCTGCGCCAAAAAGATCCAACCCGCAGCCTGGTGTTTACCAACACCAAGGACGCGGCGGAAACCATCGCCGCCTGGCTCAAGGTCAACGAGCTGAATGCCGAGGTGCTCTCGGGCGACGTGCCGCAGACGCAACGCCTGCGCATCCTGCAGGATTTCATGGAAGGCCGGCTGCCGGTGCTGGTGGCGACCGACGTGGCCGCGCGCGGTTTGCACATCCCCGACGTCTCGCACGTGTTCAATTTCGATTTGCCGCAGAACGCCGAGGATTACGTGCACCGCATCGGCCGCACCGCGCGCGCCGGCGCTTCGGGCGATGCCGTGAGCTTTGCCTGCGAGCGCTATGTGTTTTCGCTGCCGGAGATCGAGGAGTACATTGGCCACAAGCTTCCGATCCACCCGGTGTTGCCGGAAATGTTGCCCGAACTGAAACCGCCGGCCCGGCGCGAATACCGCCCCCGCCCCGAACGCGGCCGCGGCGGCGGCCCGGATCGTCATGGGGGCCGGGGGCGCGACGCGCGGCATGGCGAGCGCGGGCGTCGTCCCGAACGCGAACACCGCCATGAGCACGAAGCACGGCGCCCGGAACCGAGCCCGGCGCGCACGCCCGAACCGGAAGCACGCCCGATGCGCCCACCGGAGTCGCGGCCGTCCCCGCCGGTATCCGCACCGGCAAAACCCGCGGCCAGTACCAAACCCCCGATCAAACCGCTGGTGAGACGCACCGGCGGCGATAAACCCGTCATCGGCTGAACCCAACACAGGAGGAAACAATGGCACGCATCATTTTTTCCGACGGCAAAGAGTTGAAAGGCCTGTCCGCGGTCCAGAGCCGACTCGCGCGCCTCGGCATCACGCTGCGCCACTGGCCCGCGCCTGCGGAGGCGCGCGCCAGGGAACTCATGGAGAAAAAAAGCCTGAACGACGCCGAGAAGGAAGAGTTGCTCGGGCACGTGCAGAACCGCTTCGAGGAACTCAAGCGCGATAAGGGCTACCAGACGCGCGATATGGTGGTGATCCACGAGGACATCCCGGGGCTCGCCGACATGCTCGCCAAGTTCGACAAGATCCACACGCACTCGGACGACGAAGTGCGCTACATCCTCGCGGGCACCGGTTACTTCGGCTTCGTCGAAGCGGACGGAAAGCAATTTCTTCTCGAAGTCAGCGGCGGCGATTACATCAACGTTCCGGCCAACGCCGAACACTGGTTCGAGATGCGCGGCTGCACCCGCTGCAAGGCGGTGCGCTACTTCATCGACACCTCCGGCTGGACGCCGCACTACACCGGCCGCCGCCGCGAGATCGCGGAGGCCGCGGCGACGGCGTGAGCTGATTTGCCGTCACATCAGCGCTGAGGCGCTGCGTGGCAAGCTTAGTTGCCGTGTCGATGGCCGGGCAACAATCCGCGAAGTTCCGCTTCGGACAAGTCACGCCACTGGCCGACCTTCAGGTTGCCGAGCTTGATATTCATGATCCGGATACGTTGCAGCCGGCGCACGTGGTACCCGAACACCTCGCACATGCGCCGGATTTGCCGGTTCAGTCCCTGCGTGAGAATAATGCGAAACACGCAATGATCCACGCGGCTGACCTTGCAGGGCTTGGTACGCTCGCCAAGAATGCGCACGCCGCCGGCCATGCCTGCGAGGAAAGTTTCCGTCACCGGCTTGTCGACGGTCACGATGTATTCTTTTTCGTGATTGTTCTCCGAACGCAGGATCACGTTCACGATATCGCCGTGGTTCGTGAGCAGGATCAGCCCCTCGGAGTCCTTGTCCAGCCGCCCGATCGGGAAAATCCGCTCGGCATGGCCGATGAAATCGATGATGTTGCCGTCGATGTGCCGCTCGGTCGTGCAGGTGATGCCGACGGGTTTATTCAGACAGATATAGATATGCCGCTGCTTCGCGCCGACCACGCGTTTGTCCACGCGGACTTCATCGCCCTCGTTGACCTGCGTGCCGAGTTCGGCGCGCTTGCCGTTGATGGTCACCCGGCCGCCGGCGATCCAGGCATCCGCCTCGCGGCGCGAGCAGATTCCGGTTTCACTGATGTATTTATTCAGTCTCATGGGCTTGCGCGCCGCCGGCGGCGGGTCGGCACCAACAGAGGTGTCGCGTGTGCATTCAACTAAAAGCAGGACGCCGGCCTGTTACGTTTCTTTGTCGCGCAGCTGCTTGTGCAACCTGACCGGCACCGCGCGTTTCTTGCGCATTTGAATGTTGAGCATCTCCACGGCGACCGAGAAAGCCATGGCAAAATAGATATAGCCCTTCGGCACGTGCACGTCGAATCCCTCGACCATGAGCGTGACGCCCACCAGAATCAGAAACGCCAGCGCCAGAATCTTGATCGTGGGATGGGCATCGACAAAGTCCCCGATGGGTTTGGCGGCAAACAGCATGACCACGACCGCCACGATGATGGCGATGGCCATGATGGAAACATGCTCGACCAGCCCGACCGCCGTTATCACCGAATCCAGTGAAAAAACGATATCCAGAACCGCGATCTGCACCAGCACCATTCCCAGGCCGGCGGCGACAACCGTGCGGCCGCTGTCTTCCACCCCTTCCAGGCTGTTATGTATTTCATGCGTGGCTTTGGCCAGAAGAAACAGACCGCCCCCAATCAGAATAACGTCGCGCCCCGAGATCGCCTGGTTGAGTATCGTCACCCACGGTTCGGTCAGTCCCATGACCCAGGAAATAGAGAACAGCAAACCCAGGCGGGTAATCATGGCGAGGCTGAGACCCATTCTTCGCGCAAACGTCCGCTGTTTCCGGGGAAGACGACCTACCAGGATCGAGATGAAAATAATGTTGTCGATGCCCAATACGATCTCCAGCGCGGTTAACGTGCCCAACGCTATCCACGCTTCGGGGTTTGCCAGCCATTCAAACATTAGCTTCTCCTATTCTTCGATTTAAGCTCTACTGAAATAATCCTTTAGCCAGGATGCACGGACCTCCGACAAAGGATTTTTTGTTCGCGCTGGCAAAACATCGAATCTTGTGGTTACCGCTGGCGTCTAACGAGACTGTAGGAAAACCCCTTTCTCAGAACCCATCTCACCAGAATCGACACAGTGCAATGAAACAGTCGTCGTGTCGACAGATTTCAACGATGACCGCGAATGCCTGCTGGGCAGGCTCTGGCGCGTTCCATTCTGTATTCCTATTTCGATCCCGGACATTGTCGCTGCCTATCGATTGGGCAAAAGTGTGCTCGTGAAGGGTTTTCCTACAGTCTCAACGAATGAATTCAGCGGTGCGCTCTAGCGCGTCCGCTGCCATGATGGGTCAGGCCATTAAATTCAGGAAGTCAACAAGGGTGTTTGCCTTAGATATTGCTTCGACTCAAGCTCTTTCAGGAAAAAGTGGGCGACATCCGCACGTGAAATCCTGCCCGCGGTTACCCCTGTCATATCGGTCAGCATTCTATAATTTTTTGTCAATGGGCCGTTGGTAAGGAAACCGGGCCTTACGATGGTCCAGTCAACATCGCTTGCCTTGATCAGTGATTCCTGGCGGTCTTTATCTGCATAAATAGGCCAAAGCAAGAGAGGGTAAAAGAGGCGATCATAGAGAAAACCGCCGTGTCCCTTGCTGTCTCCCGCGCCAATACCCGTCACACATATCAAACGCTGGACCCCGGTCTTTTTCATTGCCTGAAGCAGATTCTTCGTTCCTTCCGAGAAGACCGTCACCCGTATCCACGGTACTTTGACGCCGATCGTACAGCACACCGCATCCTGACCCGCCATCGCGAGCGCGACCGAAGCTGAATCGAGAATGTCGCCCTGCACCACCCTAAGCCGCTCATGTTGAGTGGCAAGCCTTCGAGGATCACGAACCAGGGCGGTTACGGCATGCCCGGACGCGAGCGCCTGTTCAAGAAGTTGTCGCCCAATGCCACGAGTGGCGCCCACGATCAAAATATTCATGACCTTCTCCTTCATTGGCACGAGGCAGGTGCTGCCGCTGACCAACAAGAAGTAGACAT
>JBBTKS010000159.1:0-1814 GCA_038058885.1 Pseudomonadota bacterium | reverse complement strand
GCGCCAGCGCCGAACCCCACTGCCCGGCGCCGGTTTCGGTGGCGAGGCGCTTGATACCGGCCTGCCGGTTGTACCACGCCTGCGGGACGGCGGTGTTGGGCTTGTGCGAACCGGCGGGGCTTACGCCTTCATACTTGTAATAAATTTTCGCGGGCGTGCCCAAGGCCTGCTCCAGCCGATAGGCGCGATAAAGCGGGCTCGGTCGCCACAGGCGGTAAATCTCGCGCACCGGTTCGGGAATCGGGATCCAGCGCTGGCCGCTCATCTCTTGCTCGATCAGGGCCTCGGGGAAAATAGCGGCCAGGGCCTGCGGCGGCACCGGTTTTCCATCGGGACCGAGCGGCGGCGGCGGCGGGTTCGGCATGTCGGCAATGACGTTATACCAGTGGGTGGGTATTTCGGATTCGTCGAGCAGAATTTTTGTTTGAGGCATGTTGGTTCTCCGGATTAAACCGCTAATGGCATTACGCTGACCCGCCCTGGTCGAAATCGCCGAGAAGACGAGTACTTAATACCAGAACCACGGTACGGTCAATGCAACAGTTATGGTAGTCTCACGGTACAGGGTCCACGGTCAGCCTGATATAACGGCACGAGCGGAAAAACCGGGTTGTCCCATGGCGCCGGCGGACTTTCCAGAATAGATATCTTCTAAACGGAAACCCGCGCTGATATCCCGCCGGCACCGGCTGCCAACAAACGAGAGAAGACACGTCGTGAGCACAAAAAACAATCAGCCCGACTGGGACAAGATCGCCGAGAAATTCGACGTGTGGCTGCCGCACATCGCGCCCGTCGGCGAGGAACTGCTGGCCGCGCTGGAGGCAAAACCGGGCGACCGGATCATTGACCTCGCCTCCGGAACCGGGGAGCCGGCGCTGACGCTGGCGCGGCGCCTGAAAGGACACGCCAGCATTCTCGGCATCGACGCCGCGGACGGCATGGTGCGAGTGGCACAGGACAAGGTAATAAAGGAGCGGTTGCCGGGGATTTCCTTTCAGTGCATGCCGGCGGAACAACTGGCATTTAATGACAACAGCTTCGACAGGGCGCTGTGCCGCTTCGGCGTGATGCTGTTCACCGATCCGCTGCAAGGATTGAAGGAAATGCGGCGCGTGCTGAAACCGGGCGGCCGTTTTGCGCTGGCGGTATGGAGCACGCCGGAAACCATGCCCACGCTGCACTGGTCCTATCAGGTTTTCAAGGAGCGTTTGCCGGAAGATCAGCACCCGCCTCTCGCCAAGGTCACGTCGCTGGGCGCGCCCGGCCTGCTCGAAGACCTGCTGAACACGGCGGGATTTTCCAGCTTCTCCGTGGTGCGCAAGACGTTCGATTATCAGTTCAAGTCATTCGACGACTACTGGGACACGGTCGAGGCCTCGGACATCCTGAAGCAGCAGTATGACGCGCTCCCGCAAAACGAGCGCAACAAGATTCGGGATGAAGTCGGGCGCTTCGCCCGGGATTTTGTGCACGACGGCAGACTGTCGATCCCGCACGAATATCTGGTGGCGGCGGGCGGGAAATAACACCACTGCCTTTTCCGTGTCGAACTCCATCGCCGCCGCATGCGCGACACAACGCTACCTACATGCCGCTCATATAAGTCTTGGCCTCTTCACCGGGATTGGGCAGACCGGCGACGCGCCACGCGCCCAGGCAGGTGTGAAACAGATCGTGAATCCAGTACTTGTCCTTGCCATGGTTATGGCAGATGTGGCTCATGGCGGGAACAGCGCCAAACTTCGCGTAATGCTTGCGCAGGGAACGAATAACCTGCCAGTGCTCCTCGGTGAGCGGGCCGATGCCGTCGC
>JBBTKS010000158.1:0-9532 GCA_038058885.1 Pseudomonadota bacterium | reverse complement strand
ATTCGCCGGCGTGCATCGCTCCGCGATAGGCATTGACGTTCTGCCCGAGCAGAATAACCTCGCGCACGCCGTGTTCGGCGAGATGCGCCACTTCCGCGATCACATCGTCGAACGGCCGGCTGAATTCCTCGCCGCGCGTGTAGGGCACGACACAGAAGCTGCAATACTTGCTGCAGCCTTCCATGATCGAGACCAGCGCCCGCACGCCGTCCACCCGCGGCTCGGGCAGGCGGTCGAATTTCTCGATTTCGGGGAACGCAATATCCACCGCCGGCTTGTGGCTGGCCAGAACGCTGTCCAGCATCTGCGGCAGGCGGTGCAGGGTCTGCGGGCCGAATACCATGTCCACGTAAGGCGCGCGCCTTATGATCGCCGCGCCTTCCTGACTGGCAACGCAGCCACCGACGCCAATAACCAGGCCGGGACGCGCGGCCTTCAGCTCGCGCCACAGGCCCAGTTGCGAGAACACCTTCTCCTGCGCCTTCTCGCGGATGGAGCAAGTATTAAGGAGCAATACGTCGGCCTGGGCCGGGTCGTCCGTGGTTTCCAGCCCGTGGCTGGCCGCGAGCGCGTCCGCCATGCGCGCGGAGTCGTACTCGTTCATCTGACAGCCGAAGGTTTTGATATGCAGCTTGCGGGACATGTACCGGGAAGGGCTACGGGAACGCCACTTAATCTACCGTCCGGGGGGCAAAATTACCAGCCGGCAATAAAAAACGCGGGTGGCACAAGCCACCCGCGTTCGGAGGATTACCGATAACCCCTAGGGCCTGGACTTCTCGCTGATCTGCGACAGGATCGCCACGACCAGCGCCGCGATCGACAAAGCGAAGATATAGAAGATATTTTCCAGGAGTTGAGAATTCGTCGACGCCAGGTAAGTGATTATCGACGGGGTACCAATCCAGAAACTCAGCTTTAACATGACATTCTCCTCCTCAGGATTAAGTCTGCGGGAGGGGCGCTAGCCCGTCATTCCTTTCTGCCCACAGATCGTCCCTTGAATAGAGTCTTGGCCATGCACATCTAAACCACAAGCCGTGACCGACGCGTGGCGGTTCGATGGAGATGAGTGGAGATGACTGTGAATGCCTTATGAGTCAGTGTCTTGAACGGCGGTCGAGGAACAGGCGCGTCATCCGAGCCGATAAAAGGCGCGGAAATTATATCCATTAGACTCCCCTAATATAGATCCTCGGCCACCTTTTCAAGGTGCCAGCAATTATGATTGATAGGTGGTGGCTAGGGGCGGAATCGAACCGCCGACCTCAGCATTATGAGTGCCGCGCTCTAACCGTCTGAGCTACCTAGCCAAATCGAATTGAAGATTCTCGCCAACTCCCCCTCTCCCCTTTGCAGGAGCGGGCAAGGGGAGAGGGGAACCTTGCCTCATTTGATGCCGCGCTGAACTTGCACGCCCCCTCACCCTCATTGATTCCCGCCGGGGTGCGCGAACAGCTTGCGCACCCACTCGAGAGCGCGGATGTCCACCGGACATCCGCGACCCCCTTCTCTCGCCTCCAGCAAGGGGCGAGGGAAGCGAGCCGTGGCGCGCTACGCGCGCGATCCGGTCAGGTTGGGGGCGCAAAAGATACCGGTATCCGCCGGGCCTGACAAGGGAAACGAGCCCGGCCTGATCAAATCAGGGCCGGACGCGCTATACATTAAACCGGAAGTGCATGACGTCCCCGTCGTGCACCACATAGTCCTTGCCTTCGAGCCGCAATTTTCCGGCCTCGCGCGCGCCGTGTTCCCCGCGGCAGCGCACGAAATCGTCGAAGGCGATGGTCTCGGCGCGGATAAAGCCCTTCTCGAAATCCGTGTGGATCACGCCCGCGGCCTGGGGGGCATGTGCGCCCTGGCGGACCGTCCAGGCGCGCACTTCCTTGGGGCCGACGGTAAAAAACGTCTGCAGGCCGAGCAGCTTGTAGCCGGCGCGGATAACGCGGTTCAGTCCTGGTTCCTCCAGGCCCATATCGGCAAGAAATACCTGCTTCTCTTCGGCGTTCATATCGGCCAACTCCGCCTCGATGGCGGCACAGATCGGCACCACCACGGAATTTTCCGCGCGCGCGAGTTTTCCCACCTGATCGAGATAGGGATTGCCGGTAAAACCCTTTTCGTTCACGTTGGCAATATACATGAGCGACTTGTCGGTAAGCAGGCACAGCGGCTTTAACAGCCGGTGCTCGTCTTCGCTCAGGCCCATGCTGCGCACCGGCTGACCGCCATTGAGATGCGTGCGCACGCGCGCCAGCAGTTCGCGCAGCTTGATGTCGTCCTTGTCGCCGCTCTTGGTGCCCTTGTCGGCGCGCTGCATGCCTTTCTCCACCGTATCCAGATCGGCCAGCGCCAATTCGGTATTGATGGTCTCGATGTCCGCCAGCGGATTGATACGGCCGGAGACATGCACGATGTTCTCGTCCTCGAAGCAGCGCACCACGTGGGCGATGTCATCCACCTCGCGTATGTGGGCTAGTAATTTATTCCCCAGCCCTTCGCCCTTGGAGGCGCCGGCCACCAGCCCGGCGATGTCCACGAATTCGATCGTGGTCGGGAGGATTTTTTCGGGTTTGGCGATCTCCGCGAGTTGCTGCAGGCGCGGGTCCGGCACCTCGACGATACCGATGTTCGGGTCGATCGTGCAGAAGGGATAATTTTCCGCGGCGATGCCCGCCTTGGTGAGCGCGTTGAAGAGCGTGGACTTGCCCACGTTCGGCAGGCCGACGATGCCGCATTTGAAACCCATGTTTTTCCCTTAAAGAGTACTTAACAAAAAAATTTCACCGCAAAGACGCAAAGTACGCAAAGAAAATCTCAATGGGTAAAAAAACACAAACACTTTGCGATCTTTGCGTCTTTGCGGTGAGCAGTTTTTTAGCCCTTGTGCATGTGCAAACTGTTCATGACCTTCTGGAACTGGCCATGCACGATGTCCGCGACATGAGCCTTGGCGCTGACGATGGCCGCATCGATCAACGTCTGCTCCGCCGACGACGCCTTCTTCAGCACGTACGACACGACCTGCGCGGCGTTACCGGGATGGCCTATGCCGATACGCAGGCGCGCATAGTCGGAACTGCCGAGTTTCCCGGTGACATCGACCAGCCCGTTGTGGCCGCCGTCGCCGCCGCCGATTTTCAGCCGCACGGTTCCCGGCGGCAGGTCCAGTTCATCGTGCACCACGAGAATTTCCGCAGCCGGGATTTTGTAATAGTGGGCGAACCTCGAGACCGCGTCACCGCTGTGGTTCATGAAGGTCTGCGGCTCAAGCAGCCAGACATCCTTGCCGCCCACGGTCAGCTTGCCGACATTCGCCGTAAAGCGCGATTCGTTGCGCAGCCTCTCGCCGGTGGCATCCAGCAGGACGTCCAGAAAACGGAACCCGGCATTGTGCCGGGTTTCCGCATACTCCGCGCCCGGGTTCCCCAGGCCAACGATGAGAGAGATGCCTTGGGACATGTCGCTGTCTTCCCCTCATCCCAATCGAAATAAAGACGCTCACCTACTTCCCCTCTCCCTCCGGGAGAGGGCAAAGGGTGAGGGAGATCACCCCTCACCCCCACCCCCTCTCCCAAAGGGAGAGGGGCGCGAGCCGAGCGCGCTTGCGCGCAACTTGGTTCACTCTGGAGCGAGCCGTTGCGCGCTGGGCGCGCTTTCGTAAGTCTGGGGATTACTTGCCTTCCTTCTTGGGAGCTTCCTTCTTGGGAGCTTCTTTCTTGGGCGCCTCTCCCTTCTTGGCGTCCGCCTTGGGAGCTTCGCCTTTCTTGGCTTCGCCCGCCTTGGCCTCGCCGGGTTTCGCCTCGCCCTCGGCCGGCGCTGCCGCGGCCGCTTCGCCTTCCACCGGCGCGGCCACCACAGGAGCCACTTCTTCCACCACGCGAATCGTGGTGACGGCACCCACCGCCAAGTCATCGCCGCCGTGCGCGAGGCTGGTGATGCTCACGCCCTCGGGCAGCTTGATGTTGGAGAGATGCACCGACTCGTTGATATGCAGGGCCGACAGGTCCACCGTAAGGAACTCGGGCAGGTCCTTGGGAAGACAGGTGATGTCTATATCGGTCATGAGATGCGTGACGATACCGCCGTCGATCTTCACGCCCGGGGCCACATCCCCGCCCTCGAAGTGCAGCGGCACCTTCATGTGAAGCTTCTCGGTGGCGCTGATGCGTTGCAGGTCGACGTGCATCACCACCGGCTTGTACGGGTGCATGTACCAGTCGCGCAGAATGGCCTGGTCCGAGTCGCCGCCAACCTTCACGGTCAGGATCGAGGTGTGAAACTTCTCGTTCGCCAGGTGACGCGACATCGCATTGTGATCCAGCGAGACCATCATCGGCTCCTTGCCCGCTCCATACAGGATGGCGGGTACTTTTCCGCTGCGGCGAAGGCGGCGGCTCGCACCCGTACCTTTCGCTGCGCGCGGTTCGGCAATCAATTCAAATTTAGCGCTCATTGTCAGTCTCCACGGTTGTTGAACATCTCCCGCCTCTCCCGCGACCAGGATCGGAGGGTACAGAAAAGGCACGGGACACAGGCCCCCTGCCCGAAACTTTTACTCCATGAACAGCTCGCTGACCGAATCCTCTTCCGCGATGCGGCGCATGGATTCGGCGAGCAGCTCGGCCACGCTCAGCTGGCGGATGCGCCGGCAGGCCTTGGCTTCCGGTTTGAGCGGGATGGTATCCGTCACCACCAGCTCATCGAGAGCGGACTTGCTGATTCGCTCCACCGCGCTTCCGGACAGCACCGGGTGCGTGCAATACGCCAGCACTTTCTTCGCGCCGTGCTCCTTGAGCGCGCCAGCCGCCTCGCACAGCGTGCCCGCGGTATCCACGAGGTCGTCCATCAGCACGCAGGTGCGGCCTTCGACCTCGCCGATGATGTGCATCACCTTGGCCTCGTTCGGCTTCGGGCGGCGCTTGTCGATGATGGCAAGATCCGCTTCCAGATGCTTGGCCATCGCGCGGGCCCGTACCACGCCGCCCACGTCCGGCGACACCACGAGCAGATCCTTGATTTCCTGCCGCCAGATGTCGCCGAGCAACACCAGCGACGAATAAACGTTGTCCGTCGGGATGTTGAAAAATCCCTGGATCTGGTCGGCATGCAGATCCATCGTCAACACCCGGTGCGCGCCCGAGACGGTGATCATGTCCGCCACCAGCTTAGCGGTGATCGCCACCCGCGCCGTGCGCGGCCGGCGGTCCTGGCGCGCGTAACCATAATAAGGTATCACCGCCGTGATGCGCCGCGCCGAGGAGCGCTTCACCGCGTCGATCATGACCAGCAGCTCCATCAGATTGTCGTTGCTGGGCGAGCACGTGGGCTGGACGATGAACACGTCCTTGCCGCGCACGTGCTCCATGATCTCGACCTGGATCTCGCCATCCGAGAAACGGCCGACCACCGACTTGCCGAGCGGCAATCCCAGGTGCCGCACCACCAGCTCCGCGAGCGCCGGATTGGCGTTCCCGGTAAACACCACCATGTTGTCCAAGGACACGCGATTTCCCCTGTGATGGGTGATCCAACACACAAACTGGTTGGGGCGCCAGGATTGCTCGCCCCGTCCCTGGGGGCTCGCCCCTTCGGGGCCGGCCTTCGGCCGTCCAAATTCAGTTCTAAGCTCGATTTTCCTATCTCGCTAAGAACTCCAGGGCTTGCCATCCATGGCAAGCCCGCTCGATGGAACGCGATTCAGTGAATCGCAATCGCTCCATCTCGCCCCGGCGAATTTGTCGAACCTTCCAGGTTCTCATCCTGGCTCATCAACTACAAAATCTGGTTGGGGCGCCAGGATTCGAACCTGGGAATGCCGGAATCAAAATCCGGTGCCTTACCGCTTGGCTACGCCCCAGTTATATAGATGAAACCGTTCGAACCCGGGCCTGCGCGCGGCCCCGAATGTAAACCGTCACCGAACCATATATAAAGGATGCCGGTTCATCCCCCGCGCCACGAAACCGGTAAACGGTTTGGGAATTCTTTCCAGAATCTTCCGGCCGTGGTCCGCTCCCGTCACCTTCAGGAACACGCATCCGCCCGAACCCGACATGCGCGGCGCGCCGAACTCGGCCAGCAGCCGCATCGCGCGGTCCACTTCCGGATAGCGGCTGCGCACCAGCGGTTCCAGGTCGTTTTGCAGCCCACGCCCTGCGTGAAAGTCGCGTATTGTGAGGGGCGGGCTATAACGTGTCAATTCAGGGTCGGCAAAAACCTGCGCCGTGGAGACATGCACCGGCGGCACCACCACCAGATACCAGGCCTCTTCCGGCTCGATGGGAGTAAGGATTTCTCCGATCCCCTCGGCCCAGGCCGCCTGCCCCTGCACGAAAACGGGCACGTCCGCCCCGAGCGTGCGACCCAGCATCGCGAGTTCCGCGCGGGAAAGCTTCGCGCCCCACAACTCATTCAAGGCCAGAAGGGTCGTGGCGGCATCGGAACTGCCGCCCCCGAGCCCGCCACCGGCGGGGATGCGCTTGGTCAGACGGATTTGCACGCCGCGGCGGGTGCCGGTCGTCTCTTGCAGCAGGCGCGCGGCGCGTACCGCCAGGTCCTTGTCCTCGTCCACGCCGGGAAACGGCGTAGTGCGCGTGACGCGTCCATCGTCGGTAATCGTGAATTCCAGTTCATCGCCGTAATCGAGAAACTGGAAAACCGTCTGCAAGCTGTGATAGCCGTCCGCGCGCCGGCCCGTAATACGAAGAAAAAGATTCAGCTTTGCCGGTGCCGGCCAGGTTTGCATCCCATGACTCCTGTTTTTTATTTAAGGTAGGGTGCGCCCTGCGCACCGATCGACGAAATGGTGCGTGGGACGCACCCTACATCGAATCATTCAGAGGTTCTCTAATTTAATACCCAGCGTTCGATGACCAGACGCACCTCGAGCGCGGCGTCTTTGATCGGGTTGTCGCTCGCGCCGCCTCCCTGTCTCTTGATGAAGAGTTTACTCGGCAAATCGAGCGAACCGTAGCGGGTGTATTCCAGAAACCGGATGTCCCAGCCGGACTGGGCCAGCGTTTTCAGGCGTCCCTGCGGGTCCAGTTCCTGGCTGGCAGCGGTATCGGGCAAGGGCAGGCCGAGCGCCCAGTAATTGAGCCCATTGAGCGGCACGAGCCAGCCGGTGGTCCGGTATAAAAGTTGTTCCGGATTTTCCGCGCGCCAGACGTGCTGATCGGCATCGCGCAGTTCCGCGCCCTGGTCGTCCCGCGTCAATCGCAGATGGCCGCGCCCCAGGGGTCCGGTGAGATCGATGCGATGCCGCTCGCCCTCGCGCACCCAATTCAGCGACGCTTGCCAGCCTTCCTCAGCCGTGCGCATCGCCAAGCGTCCCTGGATTTTCCACGCCGTAATCAGACGCAACTCCGTCTGCCGCGCCTGCCAGGTGGCGGCGGGATTTTCGACCGGGGGAAGCGAGGGCGCGGTGGCGCACCCGGCCGCGAGCGCGGTCAGGCCAAGGAGGCCCGCCGCATATCTCATGGTTTGAATTTCTTGATGACGCCGTTAAGCGCTTCGTTGTCCGGCGTTTCGCGGAGCGCGCTGTTCCAGACGGTCTCGGCCTCGCTGTGATTGCCCATCACCCACAGCACCTCGCCGAGATGCGCGGCGATTTCCGCGTCGTTGCGCACGTCCAGCGCGCGCTTGAGGTATTTCACCGCTTCCGCGTGGTTACCGAGCCGGTATTGCAGCCAACCCATGCTGTCCATGATGAAAGCGTCGTCCGGTTTCAGCTCGATCGCCTGCTTCAGCAGTTCGAGCGCTTCCTGGAAACGCGTGGTGCGATCCGTGAGCGTGTAACCGAGCGCGTTGAGCGCGTTGACGTTCTTCGGGTCATGCTTGAGGATTTCGCGCAGGTCGTGTTCGGTCACGTCGAGCATGCCGAGTTTCTCGGCCGCCAGGGAACGGGCGTAGAGCAAATCCTTGTCTCCGGGCACGGCCTGGATCGCGGCATTCAGCACTTCGAGCGCCTCGCGATACAGCTTGGCCTCGCGCAGAACCGTTTCCTGAGCGAGCGCCGCTTGCACGCGTTGCGGATCATTTCGCGCCTTGATGCCATCCAGTTGCCGGCGCGCTCCGGCCACATCGCCCTGCCTCGCCAGCACCACACCGAGCCGCAACTGCGCCTCGAAATAATATTCGCCGTCATCCACTTCGCGGTACCAGCGGACGGCTTCCGCGTAATGCTTGCCTTGTTCGGCGACCTGGCCCAGATACAGTCGTGCCTGATCGTTCTCGGGGCGGAGCTCGAGAGCGCGCTTCAGATATTTCCCGGCCTCTTCCAGGCGGTTGTTCTGCAGCGAAAGCAGGCCCACGGCATAAATGGTATCGGCATCGTCCGGGGCGTCCGCGGCCACGCGCTTGAACTCCACGAGCGCTTTCTGCCATTCCTTCTGGTCGATCAGGAAGCGTGCATAATTGAGCCGGACATTGGTCGCGCGCGGGTTGCTGTCGAGGAACGATTCAAAAAAGGCACGTGCCTTGTTCGGATCCTTCTGCGAAAGCAGAAGGCGCGCCTTGAACAACGCCGCCTCCTCCCAGTCCGGACGCAGTTTCAGCACCTCGTCGATGGTGGCCAGGGCTTTATCCAGGTCGCCGCCACGGACCATGAGATGCGCCATGGCGAAATGCGCCGAGGCACTGCGCGGATTCAGCGCGACCAGCGATTGCATCACGTCGATCGCCGCGGCACGGTTGCTGGCGCGCCCCAGCACGGCGGCGGCGCGCAGATAGGCCTGATCCAGATGGCGGCGGGTTTCCTCCAGGCCGAAAAGCGCCTCGAACTGGCTCTTGGCTTCCGTGACACGGTCAAGCTCGAGCAGCGCGCTGATCATCGCTTCTCTGGCCTCGGCATCGCCCGGCCGCAATTCAACCCACAGTCGCGCCGACTGGAGCGCCTCGTCATAACGCTTGGCATAAAGTGCGGCCAGCGTCGCGCGCTCGGCCACACGCGGATCGCGCGTCTGCCGCGCCACCTTGCCGAGGGTCGCCGCCGCCACGCCGATCTGTCCCCGCTGGCCGGCAATCTCGCCCACCAGCAGGTCATAAAGCATTTCCGGCTGCAGGCTGACCTTGGGGAGAGTCTCTTCGGCCTTGGCGGCCGGCGGAGTCGCTTCGTGCGACGGCCCGGTCTTCATCGTGCCGGCACAGGCCGTCAGCAAGGAAAAGGTTAAAAAAACCGGGATGACGTTAAAACGGGAAATGATCATATATAGTAGGTCTCGAACCGCTAAGATGACAGACTGAATGCCTTTATGACCGCCGCCGCGCGCGGAGATTCACCGCGCCATCTAAAATAGTCATTGCAGTCTCTATTATTCAGAACCGGCGCGCAATCGGCGGATAGGCCTGGTATCGGGATTCTCTTTGACATTGCGCCTGACGGCGCGGACAGATCATGAATTCTCTGGTTTTGGTGATGATTGCCGCGGTGGTATTCGCCTTCGGCTACCGCTTCTACTCCAAGCTTCTGGGACTGGGCGTCTTCCGCCTTGGGAAAGATTATAGTACACCCCCGCCCGACCGGCCTGCC
>JBBTKS010000157.1:0-2147 GCA_038058885.1 Pseudomonadota bacterium | reverse complement strand
GCCGCGCTGCATGTCACCGGCGGTGAACACGCCGGGAACGCTGGTCATCCAGTTGTCGTCGCGCCACACGTTGCCGCGTTCGGTGAGCTTCACGCCGAGACTCTCCAGCATGCCTGGTTTTTCCGGCCCGGTGAAACCCATGGCCAGCAACGCCAACTCACAGGGCAGCGTGAACTCGCTGCCCGTGACTTCCTTGAAGCTCACGCGACCGCCTTCGCGGACCAGCTCCACTTTGACCAGTTCGAGCGCCTTGAGACGGCCGTGATCGTCGCCGATAAAACGCCTGGTCGAAACCGAATAGACCCGCTCGACGCCCTCTTCGTGCGCCGAGGCAACGCGATAAACATACGGATACTGCGGCCACGGATTGTCCGCGGCGCGGTGTTCCGGCGGGCGTGGCATGATTTCCAGCTGGTGCACGCTTTTCGCGCCCTGACGATTCGCGGTACCGAGGCAATCGGCGCCGGTGTCACCGCCGCCGATGATGATGGCGTGTTTATCCTGGGCGGTGATTTCCCGGTCCGCCGCAATCGTGTCGCCTTCGCAGCGGCGGTTCGATTGCGTGAGGTACTCCATCGCAAAATGCACGCCCTTTAAATCATGCCCCGGAACTTTGAGATCGCGCGGCGCGCAAGCGCCGCCGGACAACAGGATGGCGTCAAAATTCTTTCGCAGTTCTTCCACCGGCAGGTTCACGCCGACGTGCGCGTTCGCCTTGAACACCACGCCTTCGGCCTGCATCTGCGCAAGCCGCCGGTCGAGCACTTTCTTTTCCATCTTGAATTCGGGAATGCCGTAACGCAGCAGGCCGCCGATGCGGTCATCGCGCTCGAACACGGTGACGTCATGGCCTGCGCGCCGCAGCTGCTGCGCGCCCGCAAGACCGGCGGGACCGGAACCGACGATGGCGACTTTCTTTCCCGTGAGCACCTTCGGCGGCTCGGGCTTGATCCAGCCTTGCTGGAAGGCACGGTCGATGATGGCGAGTTCGATCGCCTTGATCGTCACCGGATCGTCGTTGATGCCGAGCACGCACGCGCCCTCGCACGGCGCCGGACACAGCGTGCCGGTGAAATCCGGGAAGTTGTTGGTCGCGTGCAGGCGGTCGATCGCCTCCTGCCACTGGCCGCGGTAAACCAGGTCGTTCCAGTCGGGGATGATGTTGCCCAGTGGGCAACCCTGATGGCAGAACGGGATACCGCAGTCCATGCAGCGCGCGCCCTGCTTCTTGAGCTCGTCCTCGGGGAACGGGCGCATGACCTGCTTCCAGTCCCGCACCCGTTCGGCGACGGGCCGGTAAAGCTGTTTGGCGCGGTGAAACTCGATAAAGCCGGTGATCTTACCCATGCGCCGCTTCCATCACCGCCTGTTCTTCCGAGATACCGTTTTGCCGTGCCATGGAAATAGCCGCGAGCACGCGCTTGTAGTCCTTGGGCGTCACCTTCACGAATTTCGCCTGCTGGGTTTTCCAGCCGGCGAGAATCTTTCCCGCGACCGTGCTGCCGGTGTAATGCGCGTGGCGCTTGAGCAGATCCTTTACCAGTTCCACGTCTTCGGCGGCGGTCATGGGGTCGATATCCACCATGACCAGATTGCACCGGCGCTTGAAATCGCCCTGGCTATCCAGCACGTAAGCCACGCCGCCGGACATGCCGGCCGCGAAATTGCGCCCGGTGGAGCCGATAACCACCACGCGCCCGCCGGTCATGTATTCGCAGCCGTGATCGCCCACGCCTTCGACCACCGCGTGCGCGCCGGAATTGCGCACGCCGAAGCGTTCGCCCGCCACCCCGCGGAAATAGGCTTCACCCGCGGTCGCCCCATAAAGTGCGACGTTGCCGATGAGGATGTTCTCCTCCGGTATGAAGCTTGCCTGGCGCGGCGGATAAACGATGAGCTTGCCGCCGGACAGTCCTTTGCCGATGTAGTCATTGGCATCGCCTTCGAGCGTGAAAGTAATGCCGTTCGGCAGGAATGCGCCGAAGCTCTGGCCGGCGGAGCCGTTGAAATGGATGCGTATCGTATCTTCGGGCAAACCTTCGGCACCGTAACGTTTGCTCACCTCGCTACCTAGTATCGTACCGACCGTGCGGTTGACGTTGCGAATCGGCAGGATGATATCCACGAGCTTCTTCGACTCGAGCGCT
>JBBTKS010000156.1:7877-10059 GCA_038058885.1 Pseudomonadota bacterium | reverse complement strand
TTGTCGATACCAGGATGCTTTCCGGCGTGGTTTTCCCGACTTCAGCCAGGTTTCGGCCGCACGCAGCAAATGCCGCTCCGGGACGATTTCATCCACCAGACCCAGACGCCGCGCCTCGCGCGCGGAAACCGTGCGGCCGGTGAGCATCATGTCGAGCGCCGCCAGGTCGCCCACCAGCGGCGGCAGGCGCACGCTGCCGGCAAATCCGGGATGAATGCCCAGGCGCACCTCGGGCAGCCCCAGGCGCGTGGCGCTATCCTCGCGCGCCAAGCGATAACGACAGGCCAGCGCCAATTCCAGTCCGCCGCCGAGACAAAAACCGTGTATCACGGCCACCGAAGGAAACGGCAGGCCCGCGAGCCGCGCGCAGACCTGCTGGCCGAGCTGCGCGAGTTCGGTGGCGCGCACCGGGTCCGTGATTCTTTCGAATTCGCGCACATCGGCCCCGGCGATGAACCCGGAGGCCTTGCCGGAGCGGATGATCAATCCCTGGAGCGGCTTGTCCTCCAGTTCTCCCAGATGCTGATCCAGTTCCAGCAGCACGTCCTGCGACAACACGTTGGCCGACTGGCCGGCGACATCGAGCGTCAGCAATGCGTGATCGGTGTGATAGTCGAGGTGCCAGTGTTGGCTCATGGCCGCTCACCTGGCGTGCGCAGCAGCATCGCGCCGCCCTGACCGCCACCGATGCACAGCGTCGCCACGCCCTGCCCGCCACCTTTGCGTTTCAGCGCGTGCAGCAGATGCAACACCAGACGCGCGCCGCTCGCGCCCACCGGATGACCGTTCGAAATCGCGCCGCCTTCGGGGTTGAGGAGTGCCGGGTCCATGGCGCCGAGCGGCGCCTCCATCCCGAGCTCGTCGCGTGCATACTGCTTGCTGTCCCACGCCGCCTGGCAGGCCAGTACTTGCGCGGCGAAGGCCTCGTTGAGCTCCATCTGCTGCAGGTCGCGCATTTTCATTTGTTGGCGCGCCAACAGTTGCGTCACGGCATGCACCGGCCCGAGACCCATCTGGCTCGGATCGACGCCGGCCCATTCGTGATCCACCCATTCGCCGAGCACGGAAAGTCCGTGGCGTTGCACCGCCGCTTCGCTCGCGAGCAGCAGCATGGCGGCGCCGTCGGTGACCTGCGAACTGTTACCGGAAGTCACCGAACCGTACTTGCGGTCGAACACCGGCTTGAGCTGCGCCAGCCGCTCGAGATCGGTGTCGCGCCGCAGGCCGGTGTCTTCCACGTATAAATGTTCGTTGGTGTCGTAAAGCGTTTCGACTTCAGCGCGCATGTCACCGGCATCGAAGGCCGCCGCCAGCCGGCGGTGGCTTTGCAAGGCATAGACATCCTGGGACTCGCGCGACAGGCCGAAGCGGTGCGCCAGGATCTCGGCTGTCTGGCCCATGGACAGTTTCACCAGCGGATCGGTGAGCCCAAGCAGCAGCGAATAAACCGGCTTCAGATTCGCAAGGCGGAATCGCGCCAGCGCCCGCACGCGGTCGAATGGCTGACGCGCACGCAGCATCTTGCCGAGCCAGCCGACCATGGCCGGGTTCCACTGGATCGGCGCGCGGCTCATGGCTTCGGTCCCGCCGGCCAGCACGAGATCGGCCCGCCCGAGGGCGATGCGCTCGGCGGCCGTGGCCACCGCCTGCAAACCCGAGGCGCAGTTGCGCTGCACCGTGTGCGCCGGCACGCGCTTGCCGCAACCCAGACGCAGCGCAATCAGGCGCGCGATGTTGGCCTCGTCCGCGGCCGGAATGACGCAACCCACAATGACCTCGTCAAGCAGGGTGGCCGGGAATGGCTGGCGTGCGAGCACCGGCCGCGCGCAGGCCACCGCGAGATCGGAGGCGGAGAACTGTCCGGGCTCGCCACGCGACCTGAGAAACGGCGTGCGTGCGCCGTCGACGATGTAAACCTTATTCAATCCTTGAGTCCTTTAAATAAACACATTTTTAAGATATTCACCGCAAAGGCGCGAAGAGCGCAAAGGAAAGTGAAAAAAATGCATACCCACCATTCAAAATCGCTTTTTCTTTGCGTCCTTTGCGCCTTTGCGGTGAACATTTTTTTTCAACCTAGCGGCGGGAAAATCGTCCACGGCGATAACCGAACGCCGCGCCGCATAAGCCGCACGAACCAGCTGCGCTTCCGCGGCGTTAAATATCTTCAGCGCCAATGCCG
>JBBTKS010000156.1:0-7777 GCA_038058885.1 Pseudomonadota bacterium | reverse complement strand
GCCGCACGAACCAGCTGCGCTTCCGCGGCGTTAAATATCTTCAGCGCCAATGCCGCCTGCACCTGGGCCTCATGATCGCCGAGCAGCAACGGCCGCGCTTCCACCAGTTTTGCCAACTGGCGCTCAAGCGTTTCCGCCGCGATCACCTTGGGGAGGGCGTCTTCGAGCCGGCCGATGGCATCGTGCGTCGTCCTGGAGAAATACATCCCTTGCGTCAGGCGCTCGCGCGCGGACGAGGGTTCCATCAGCAGCTTGGCGCAACCCAGGTCCATGGCATCGCTCGGCACGATATAGCGCCGGCCGGCGGGAAACACCAGCCCGCCCATCAGCCAGGCGACAAAACGGTTCGGGAAGTTTTTCAGGATCACGGCCAGTGTCTTCTCCGCCTCGTGCAGGCAGTAATCGCAGGCAAAGCGCAGCAGCGGCATGTCCTCCACCGGCCGGCCGTCGTCTTCATAACGCTTGATCGTCGCCGAGGCCAGATACATGAAACTCAATACATCGGCGAAGCGGCCGGAAATTTTCTCCTTGCGCTTGAGCGCGCCGCCGAGCGTCAGCATGGCCATGTCGGAGATCAGCGCGAACGCGTTGGACAGGCGCGTGAGCCGCTGCGCGTAACGCTGCACGGGTCCGTCCACCGGCACGCGCACGAAACGCGCGTCCGTGACGCCGAGCCAGAACGCGCGCGCGGCGTTGCTGAGCGTATAGCGGAGGTGGCCGAACAGCGCGTCATCGAAAGCCTTCGCGGCCCGTGATTCGTCTGCATCGGCCACCGCTTGCATTTCTGTCAGCACGTACGGATGGCAGCGCACCGCGCCCTGGCCGTAAATGATGAGCGCGCGCGTCAGCAGGTTGGCGCCCTCGACCGTGATTGAGATGGGCAACGCCTGGTACACGCGTCCCATGAAATTCCGCGGCCCGAGACAGATGCCGGCGCCGCCCTGGATATCCATGGCGTCGTTGACCACGCGACGCATGTGTTCGGTGAGCTGGTATTTGACGATGGCCGAAGCCACCGAGGGCTTTTCGCCCAGGTCCACGGCGCGCGCGGTGAGCGTACGCGCCGCGTCCATCAGGTAGGTGTAACCGGCGATGCGCGCGAGTGCTTCTTCCACCGCCTCGAATTTGCCGATCGGCAATTTGAATTGCCGCCGGATGCGCGCGTAAGCGCCGGTGGCACGGCAGGCAAGCTTGCCCGCGCCGACCGACAGCGCCGGCAGGGAAATCGAGCGGCCGGCGGCCAGCGACTCCATCAGCATGCGCCAACCCTGGCCGACGCGCTCGCGCCCGCCGATGATCCAATCGAGCGGAATGAAAACATTTTCGCCCCAGTTGGGGCCGTTCTGAAACGCGATGTCGAGCGGATTATGGCGCGTGCCGATTTTCACGCCGGGCGTGTTTGTGGGAATGAGCGCCAGTGTAATACCGAGTTCTTCCTCTTTACCGAGCAAATGCTCCGGGTCGAACAGCCGGAAGGCGAGCCCGAGCACCGTGGCCACGGGCCCGAGCGTGATGTAGCGCTTCTCCCAGTTGAGGCGGATGCCGAGCACATTTTTTTTGCCCTGAAACTCGCCGCGGCACACCACCCCACGGTCGGGCATGGCGCTGGCGTCACTGCCGGCCTCGGGGCTGGTCAGCGCGAAACACGGGACTTCCGTGCCGCGCGCCAGACGCGGCAGATAGTGTTTCTTCTGTTTATCGGTACCGTAATGCAGCAGCAGTTCCGCCGGGCCCAGCGAATTCGGCACCATCACCGTGACCGCGGCGGTGATCGAACGGCTGGCGACCTTCATGACCACCGCGGAATGCGCCTGCGCGGAGAATTCGAGCCCGCCGTACGACTTCGGGATGATCATGCCGAAGAAACCCTGCTCCTTGAGGTAGCGCCACACCGCCGGCGGCAGGTCGCCGCGCTCGTGCGTGATCTGCCAGTCGTCGAGCATCGCGCACAGCTTCTCGACCGGCCCGTCGAGAAACGCCTGCTCCGCGTCGGACAGCCCCGGCAACGGCAGACTGAACAGATCTTCCCAATTCGGATTGCCGCCGAACAGCTCCGCTTCCCACCACACGGTTCCGGCCTCGAGCGCTTCGCGTTCGGTATCGGACATCGCCGGCATGATATCGCGCAACCAGCGAAGCAACGGGGCGCTGATCAGCGCGCGGCGCAACGGCGCCACCATCAGCGGGAAAACGATGATGAGAAAAACCCCCCAGGCAACGAGCGACACGGAAGCGGCGGGATGGGCGATGATGTCCCACAGGGCAATGCCCGCGGCCAGCGCCGTGGCCCAGACGACCCCGGGGACGCGCGCGGCGGCCAGTCCCCAGGCCGTCACGACGGCAAGTAAAATCCAGATGGCGGCGCTCATGTGTCCCTGCCTTGGCGGTTCCTGTCCTTAGTGGTGGCGTGCGGCAACTGCCCTACCATTGTAGTCCACGACACTCGCGGCAGCCCGCCGGGAAGCGGGTTTCTCGGGGTAATTAGCGCCCAGTGCCCGAGGCGCATGCTCTTTCGGCGGTGGCGGCCAGGCGACTCAATGAACGTTGTCTCTTGTGACGGCCCGGCGTACTCCCTTCGAAGGAGCTTCGCCTCGGAAGGGAGTCGCCCTGCGCCTCGGGATCCGGCGGCTAGCTCAGATTTCGATCATCTCGAAATCGGACTTGGCCGCGCCGCAGTCGGGGCATTTCCAGTTCTCCGGCACGTCCTCCCAGCGTGTCCCGGGGGGGATGCCGTCTTCCGGGCAGCCCTTTTCTTCTTCGTAGACATAGCCGCAGATGACGCACATGTAGGCCTTCATTCATGCCCTCAATAATAAAGCTAACTAAAGATGATGGTCGCAATGATCGCATTTTCACCTTCGTGGTGAAACCACCGGCGCGGGGGTAAAATGCCGGCGATGCCAGAGCGTATCGCGGTGGTACTGTGCAACCTGGGTGGGCCGGATTCCCTTGAATCGGTGCGCCCGTTTCTGTTTAACCTCTTTTCCGATCCGGATATTTTCCGTCTCCCGCTCGGCTTCCTCACCCAGCGGCCGTTCGCCACGCTGATCGCGTGGCGCCGCGCCCCGGAGGCCGCCCATGGCTACGCCGCCATCGGCGGCAAATCGCCGATCCTCGAGTACACGCGCGCCCAGGCCGAGGCGCTGACCCGGGCGCTCGCGGGCGCCGGCGAGTTCGACGTGCACGTGTGCATGCGCTACTGGCATCCGCTTACCGCTGAAGTGGTCGCGATGCTCAAGAAAAAAAATTACGCGCGCGTGATCCTGCTGCCGCTGTATCCGCACTACTCCATCACCACCACCGGCAGCTCCTATAACGAGTTCCAGCGCGAGTGCGGGCGCCAGCACTATCACCCGTCGGTCACGCTGGTGCGCCAGTGGTACGACCAGCCCGATTACCAGCGCGCCATCGTCGAGACCGTGCGCGCCGAGGCCGCCAGATTCCCCGACCCCGATCCGGCGCGCATCGAACTGTTGTTCTCCGCGCACGGGCTGCCGCAGAAAATCGTGAACGCGGGCGATCCCTACGAGCGCCAGATCCGCGCCACCTTCGACGCCCTGTGCGCCGAGCTCAACTGGCCGCATACCACGCTGTGCTACCAGAGCCGCGTCGGCCCGCTCGAGTGGCTGCGGCCGTACACCGACGACGTGATCCGCGAGAAGGCCGCGGCCGGCGTGAAACAGATGCTGGT
This sequence comes from Pseudomonadota bacterium, assembly GCA_038058885.1. Taxonomy (GTDB): domain Bacteria; phylum Pseudomonadota; class Gammaproteobacteria; order Acidiferrobacterales; family Sulfurifustaceae; genus Sulfuricaulis. The sequence continues at coordinate 4,086 of JBBTKS010000156.1, read as the reverse complement.
GTATCCGATCGCGTTCGTGTCGGATCACGTCGAAACACTTTACGAGCTTGGCATCACCTACGCCGAAGTTGCGCGTGCGCAGGGCATCACGCACTACCGGGTGGTCCCGGCGCTCAACAGCCATCCACGATTTATCGAGGCGCTGAAATCGCTCGTGCTCAACGCCGTGACTCATCCGTGAGCAAGGCCTCGCCGCCCCCCGTGGTCCTCGTCTTCGCCGGCACCGACCCCACGGGCGGCGCTGGCCTGACCGCCGACGTGCTGGCGCTCGCGAGCCTCGGCTGCCATGGCGCCGGGGTCGTCACCGCCGTGACCGCGCAGGACACCACCGGCATCAAAGAATTCATATGCGTGGAAACCGAACTCGTGATCGCACAGGCGCGCGCAGTGCTGGAGGACATGCCGGTGGCGGCTTTCAAGATAGGCATGCTCGGCAGCAGCGCGGTGGCCGCCGCGGTCGCCAGCATCGTCGAGGATTATCCCGACATCCCGCTGGTCGTGGACCCGGTGCAAAGCTCGGGCCGCGGCGACGCCCTGGCTGACGACATGCTCGACGGCGCGCTGCGCAGCCTGATCATCCCGCAGGCCACGCTGATTACGCCCAACAGCCTCGAGGCGCGCGCGCTCGCGCCCGGCGGCGACACGCTCGACGCCTGCGCGCAGGAACTGATGTCGCTCGGGAGCGAATACGTGCTCATCACCGGCACGCATGAAAACACTCCGCAGATCATTCACCGGCTGTACGGCAACATGCGCCTGCTCGAGACTTTCGTTTTCGAGCGCCTGCCCGGCAGCTTCCACGGCTCGGGCTGCACGCTGGCCTCGGCTTGCGCCGCCTCGCTCGCGCACGGGCTCGACCCGGTCAACGCCGTGGGCGAATCGCTGCAGTACACCTGGGAAACCCTGAAACACGCCTTCCGCACCGGCATGGGCCAGCATCTGCCGAACCGGCTGTACTGGGCGTGGGAGATGGATGAACCCGAAAGCGGTGAAGATGACTGACGCCCGGTGTGAGCGATGCCAGCCAGTGAGGTTTCAGTAAAAAAGGGTAGCGTCCCCTTATTCTCGCACCACCTCAATGATTGGGTAATTTTATGGAAATCTCGGCAGAACCACACCTACACATGAATTATGCGCCTCAGCGGACATTACCAGCGCACTAGTTAGGTTTTTTTCTTGCGTGAGCTGATACAAAGCGTTAACTAGCTCATGAACTTGCTTGGGCGCCTTGCTCTTAGTCTCGGTAATGGGCACGCCCTTGGTTATCTGAAGGAGAATAGTTGTCCTTGTCGTGCTTTTAGATGCACATTCTTGGTAGGCGCTTTCCTTCTGTGAAAGCGAACTTGGGAGTTTTTTCTGGGATACGGTTTTCGAACATTTAAAGAAAGCCACATGCGCGATCATGTAGGCCTTCTCAATGCCTTGTGTCTTTATGAGGTTGTATACGTGGTCAAGGTACTTTACCTCGCCCTGTGGTATTCCGGGCTGAGATTTGAGCTTCTCAAGCGGAACACCGAGAATGTAGTTGTTTATATTATTGAAAAATGTCAACGCGTCTACGGAACAACTTTCAAACGTTTGTTCAAATGCATGTGATGGGCTCCAGAGAAGCAGCAACGCCACTACTACAAGATTTTTCATAGAAGCACCCGTTATACCCAATGAAGCTCAGCCGCCGAGAATGCTGCTGAGACATTGAACACTGGAACGCTGTGATGCGGCCCCGGCGGCAGCTGTTTGCACTCTGGCACATGATCCGGCACTGGACTACTACGGAAGCTGATCATTTGCACCGAAAACCTCGCCATTTATCCACAAATTGACGATGCCGCAGAAATCCCTCTCTTTCCTTGCGGCCTCAACGGCCCGTCTCGCCCACGGCTTCCAGAGAGGCCAAGGAGGAAGAAAAAAATAACCCCCAGACACATCTCCAACTGCAACATATTTTCCCAAGTGAGCGCAAACTGCTGTCGCAGCGCACACAAGAGCGGCGAGATCGTCATGGTTAGTTGTAGTCGGGAATGCCGCCCAAAATGCAGCGTCCTGCCAACCCAAATGTTGTTCCAGCGCCTTAAACGCGCCGTGAGTATTGCAAAGAAAGAAGAACATATCGGTTTTCTTTCCTCGACTCGGTGATGTCTCGTCGATCGCCTGTTGGTCGAGCATCACGCCAAGAAAAGCATTGGGAAAAGCCTCAACAATATTCTGGTCGATCTGCACGCGGGGATACGGGCAGGAGCCTTGTGTGTAGGTCTCTGCGGCGAACTGAATCGCGGTATCACGCCCTGAACGGCGCAACGCTTGTCCTGTTCCAGCAACATGACTGGCTCCGGGTTTACATCGTTTCTGAAAGGCCCCTCTCATAAACAAACGTTCCACCGGTCGTGGGTCATAGTGCAGAGTGTTCTTGGGCAAGATCGGTGCATCAATGCCCAAGCAGTCGAAGCGGGAAACCGACGAGAGCAGTTGAGCCCTGCTCAATTTATCAATATAGGCATGACCAACTACGAAGCCATTGTCACCAGTTCGGCAAACGCCCGAGGTCGGCTTCTGTAAGGTTAGCCCAGAATCGATCCCTGCAATATCTGACATGTGCGTAGACCTTTCTCCATTCAAAGAGAAAAAAAGGAAAAAAGGGGACGCTACCCTTATTTTTCCAGGCGCTGCGCGCCGACCAACTTAAATTCAGCGATTTCAGTTTTGCCTTATATGCTGGCATAGTACGCCGCATAATTTGGGTGGTCAAAAAATGGTCAATAAATTACACGTCGCGGGACTCTACGCCATCGCCGACACGCAATACCTCGACGACGCTCGCCTGTTGCCGGCCGTGGACGAAGCCATCGCGGGAGGAGCGCGCATTATCCAATATCGGGATAAATCGCATGACGTGCCTGCGCGTCTCGCGCAGGCAAATAAAATCGCCGCGTTATGCCGACAGCACGGCGCACTGTTCATCATCAATGACGACGCGGGACTCGCCAAACAGGCTGGGGCTGACGGCGTACATCTGGGACGGGAAGATGCCTCGCTCGCGAAGGCACGCACGCAATTAGGGTCACAGGCGATTATCGGTGTGTCCTGCTACAACGATCTGGCACGAGCCATCCAGGCCCAGGCCGACGGCGCGGACTATGTCGCCTTCGGCAGTTTCTTTCCGTCGCGCACCAAACCGCAGGCGGTGCGCGCCGGCCTCGAGCTGCTGTGCGAGGCGAAACAGAAGCTGCACGTTCCCGTGGTTGCCATCGGCGGCATCACACCGGAAAATGGCGCCCACCTTCTCGCCGCCGGGGCCGATGCACTGGCCGTCATCGAGGGCGTGTTCGGTCAGGACGATGTGCGGGCCGCAGCAGAACGTTACACGCGGCTTTTTAAGTAATGCAGTCATCACGGCGGGTTACGCCGCTATGCGGCTAACCCGCCCTACATAAATTATTGGAACACTCATGACCATTTCATCTGATCTTTTCAGGCGCGCGCAGCTACATATCCCCGGCGGGGTCAATTCTCCGGTGCGCGCGTTCAAGGGCGTGGGCGGCGATCCGGTGTTTGTGGCGCGCGGGCTCGGCGCGTATCTCTGGGACGAGGATGGTAACCGTTACATCGACTACGTCGGTTCCTGGGGGCCGATGATCCTGGGTCATGCGCACCCGAAAGTCCTCGCGGCGGTGAAGGAAACCATGGAGCGCGGGCTTGGCTTCGGTGCGCCGACGCGCATTGAAGTGGAGATGGCGGAACTGATCTGCCGACTCGTGCCCTCGATCGAAAAGGTGCGCATGGTCAGCTCCGGCACCGAGGCCACCATGAGCGCGATCCGGCTGGCGCGCGGCTTCACCGGACGCGACAAGATTCTGAAGTTCGAGGGCTGTTACCACGGCCACGCCGACTCGCTGCTGGTGAAGGCCGGCTCGGGGGCGCTCACGCTCGGCGTGCCGACTTCGCCCGGCGTGCCCGCGAGCCTCGCGGAACAGACGCTCACGCTCGAATACAACAACCTCGAAGCGGTGCGCGATGTCTTCGCCAAGCTCGGCCAGGACATCGCCTGCGTGATCGTCGAACCGGTGGCGGGCAACATGAACTGCGTGC
>JBBTKS010000155.1:0-3258 GCA_038058885.1 Pseudomonadota bacterium | reverse complement strand
TTTCTTTGCACGAGCAAAGAAAAGGAACCTGCCGTGGGTCAGCCACCCACAAGTAGCTTTTTATCGTCGGCGAAGCCGACACGACAGATCATTCGGCGGGTTACGGCAAAAACCGCCTAACCCGCCCTACATGAAATATTTCCCGGATTGCGCTCCGCTCCATCCGGGCTACCCAAACTGGGTGCTATAAAAACCCAAACGCCGCTTTCGCGGCGTTTGGGTTCATTCCTTCACTTCGATTCCCTTCACTTCCTGATATCCCTTCGGCAACCTCCCGCCGCGCTGCGTGCGTTCACCCTCGTAGAGATCAACTTCCTCCGGCGAAACCGTCAACTCGCCCTTGGCGGTATGGATAACCAATGTCTTGCCCTCGCCGAAAACGACGACACCGGCAATGGCTTCCTCGCCCTTGGCGAACTTTGCCGTAGGGACGTTCAGTATCTTGTTGCCCTTGCCCTTCGGCATCTGCGGCAATTCCTTGACCTTGAACACCAGCATCTGGCCGGTGGTCGTGGCCGCCGCGAGGTAATCTTTTTTAATATCGGTCACGAGCTGCGGCATGAGTACTTTCGCGCCCTTGGTCGCCTTGAGCACCGCCTTGCCGGCCTTCTTGTTGGCGACGAGATCTTCGAGCTTGGCGACGAAACCATAACCGGCATCGGTCGCGAGCAGGAACAAGTCCTCGGGGTTGCCCATCATCACGCCGGCCCAGGTTGCACCGGAAGGGGGATTCAGGCTGCTCGAAAGTGGCTCGCCATGACCGCGCGCGGACGGCAGCTTGTGCGCCGGCAACGAATAGGTGCGGCCGGTGGAGTCGATGAACACCGCCAGCTGATTGCTCTTGCCGCGCGCCGCTTGGTGGAATTTGTCGCCGGCCTTGTAATCGAGCGTCCTGGGATCCATCTCGTGGCCCTTGGCGGCGCGCACCCAGCCCTTCTCGGACAACACCACGGTAATCGGCTCGGTCGGCAGCAGCGCCGTCTGATCGATCTGCTGCGCGGCTTCGCGCTCGACCAGCGGCGAGCGGCGCGCATCGCCGAATTCCTTGGCGTCCTCGATAATCTCGTCGCGCACCAGTTGCTTCAGCAGCCGCGCGGATTTGAGCGTTTTTTCGAGGTGCTGGCGCTCGCGCGTGAGCTCGTCCTGCTCGCCGCGGATTTTCATCTCTTCGAGTTTGGCCAGGTGCCGCAACTTGGTCTCAAGTATTGCCTCAGCCTGGATCTCGGTCAGCTTGAAGCGTTTGATGAGCTTCGGCTTGGGCTCGTCCTCGTGGCGGATGATGCGGATGACCTCGTCCAGATTCAGATAAGCGACCAACAGTCCGTCGAGGATGTGCAGCCGCGCCGTCACGCGCTCGAGCCGGTGTGTGAGCCGCCGGCGCACGGTCTCAATGCGGAACTTGATCCACTCTTTGAGCAGGTCCTTGAGGTTGTACACCCGCGGCCGGCCGTCGAGGCCGATCATGTTCATGTTCACGCGGTAACTGCGCTCGAGATCGGTGGTCGCGAACAGGTGTGACATCAACTCCACCGGGTCGATGCGGTTGGAGCGCGGCACGATCACCAGCCGCGTCGGATTCTCGTGGTCGGATTCGTCGCGCAAATCCTCGACCATGGGCAATTTTTTCAGCTGCATCTGCTGTGCGATCTGCTCGATGACCTTGGAGCCCGACACCTGGTACGGCAGCGCCGTGATGACGATGGCGCCGTCTTCGCTTTCCCATTTGGCCCTGGCCCGGATCGAGCCGTTGCCGGTTTCGTACATCGCGCGGATTTCGCTCTTCGGCGTGATGATCTCGGCCTCGGTCGGATAGTCCGGACCCTTGATGTGCTTGAACAGGTCCTTGAGACCGGCGTCCGGCTCCTCGATCAGGTGCACACAGGCAGCGGCGACCTCGCGCACGTTGTGCGGCGGGATGTCGGTGGCCATGCCGACGGCGATGCCGGTGGTGCCGTTCAGCAGTACGTGCGGCAGGCGTGCCGGCATGATCTTCGGCTCCTGCAGCGTGCCGTCGAAATTGGGCGTCCATTCGACCGTTCCATGTTCGAGCTCGGACAACAGGATCTGCGCGAAGCGCGTGAGCCGCGACTCGGTATAGCGCATGGCGGCGAACGACTTGGGATCGTCGGGTGAACCCCAGTTGCCCTGGCCGTCGATCAGCGGATAGCGGTAGCTGAACGGCTGGGCCATGAGCACCATGGCCTCGTAACAGGCGGTGTCGCCGTGCGGATGGAATTTGCCGAGCACGTCACCGACGGTGCGCGCCGATTTCTTGTGCTTGGAGGCGGCGTTGAGGCCCAGCTCCGACATCGCGTAGATGATGCGCCGTTGCACGGGTTTCAGACCGTCACAGATGTTCGGCAGCGCGCGGTCGAGAATGACGTACATGGAATAATCCAGGTACGCCTTTTCAGTAAAGGCCGCGAGCGGCAGACGCTCGATCGAGGCGGCGCGCGGACGTGCGATCGGCTGCGTCTTGCCACGCGTCGACGGCGCCTTTTTCTTCGCGCTGTTTTCCTTGGAGGTGGTTTTCTTGGCCATCAGTGTTTCGCTTCGGCGGTTCGTTTTAACGCCAGATTCATCAGATCGAATGCCTTATGTGTTTTCCCGGAAATAAAATGCATTATCAGCGGTGCGAGCAGACCGGAGAAGTGTTCGCGCTGGATGAAGCGGACGCCTTTGATGCCGTTCGGCACGATGAAAAACGCCTGTTCGCGATCGAAGACCCCTTCGATCAACCGCCGGCGGCGCCAACGCAGTTCAGAGGCAGGGATAACCTTCACGACGAGCGGCGAAAATTTATATTCACGACCTGGCGGAAGGCGCGCCTGGATCTTCAGGCGCTGGCCTGGCGACAAGCTCCCCTGAATGGAAACCAGGAAAGGGTTCCATTTCGGGTAATCGGGGAAATAGGTCAACACCCGCCACACCATTTCGGCCGAGGCAGCGACGTCAACGGCGGTCTTGATGGTCGGCACTAGACGACCTCCGCCTTGTCGCCATTCTTCTCGAGCCAGTTCTTGCGGTCGGACGCGCGTTTCTTGCCGAGCAGCATGTCGAGCAGCTTGTTGGTGTTGTCGCCGGACTGGATTTCCAGTTGCACCAACCGGCGCGTCTTCGGGTCCATGGTGGTTACGCGCAGCTGGTCGGGATTCATCTCGCCCAGGCCCTTAAAGCGCGTGACCATCGGCTTGGTGCGCGAGCCGTTCGATTCGATGCGTTTGAGGATGGCCGTTTTCTCCTCGTCGTCGAGCGCGT